>QKAI01000264.1 GCA_003246505.1 Spirochaetaceae bacterium
GTCGGGCTATTTCGAAAACCATCCGGACAGGCTGGGTAATTTCTCAATCAATCTGGAGGATGTGGAGGAACACAGCATAAACAACAGGGACAGAACCCTCCAGACTTACACGCGGGCCAATCTGCTCTCCCTGAATTTCCTTTTCAGTTCCATCGGAGGCCTGGCGGGGCTATCCCCCCAGGAGATCCGGTCCTTTGACCTGATCAAGCAGATCCGGGAGAAACAGGAAGTTTTCGACGGCGAGGTTCAGCGCTGGGAGGAACGGGTTGACCAGGCGGCCTCGGACCTGGAGGCCGCCCGGGAGGAGCTTCTTGCCGGGAACACCGGGGATACGGAAAAAATCAAAACGGAAAAGAGGATTGAGAATCTGGAAGCCAATCTCGCCAGTATAGAGGAAGCACGACCCCGGGACAGAACTCTGGATCAATGGAAGATGGAGTATTTTCAGAAATTCGCCATTCCCTTTTCCTGTTTCCCCTTTGTTCTGATCGCCTTTCCCCTGGGAACGGTCTCCCGCCGAAGCGGCAGGGCGGTGGGATTTCTGATCGGTCTTTTCCTGGCCTTTCTCTATTGGGCCTTCCTCATTATGGGGCGCAACCTGACCATGAGGTCCGGGCTCTCCCCCTTTCTTTCCATCTGGTCCGCCAATATCCTCCTCACTCTGGCGGGGAGCATTCTTTACTTCAGAAAGGCCAGGCTGTAGGTATGAGAACTCTGACCCGCATGATCATCAAAGATCTGATTCCCGTATTTCTCGTCTCCCTGATCTTCTTCGTGATGGTGCTGCAGCTTCTGGATATTTTTAACAATCTCTGGAAGTATCTGAACAACCAGGTCCCCCTGTCCACGGTCTTCCGCATAGCCCTACTCTATGTGCCCAAATGCATCTCCTATGTCCTGCCCGTGACGATCCTTTTCTCCGTCTCCTTCACCCTGGGAAATTACTTTGCCAACAACGAGCTGATCGCCATACTCAACAGCGGCATCTCCCTTTTCCGCCTCTCCCTCCCCGTATTGATTCTGGGGCTGTTCATCAGTCTGGGGTCCTTTCTTTTCGACCAGCATGTGGTCATAGAGACCTACCGGACGAAAAATGATATGACCAAGCGTCTCACCGGGCAGGAGGAGAATTACAACAACAGCCAGGTGACCATCATGTCCGAGGGGATGGGGAGAATCTACCACGCCGTTTTCTATAACGATTCCACCGGGGAACTGAGCCGGCCCCTCGTTCTGGAACGGGACGGGGAGGGGAGGCTGGTCAGGCGGATCGAAGCGGACCGGGCCCTGTGGCAGGACGGGCTCTGGCTCTTCCAGAAGGTGCGCCTGTATACGGATTTCTCCGCCTCCACCGGTCCCGTACTGACCTTGCGGGACGAGTTCACCGACCCCCTGTTGAACGAGCCGCCGGAAACCTTCCGCCGTGATATCCGGAACGTGGAGGAGATGACCCTGAACGACGCCCGGGAGTGGATCCAGTCACAGATGAGGGCCGGTCTTCCCTACAAGGAGGCTCTGACCGATTACTACCGGCGCTACTCCTTCGCCCTGACCAGTTTCATCGTCACCCTCATCTCCTGCGCCCTGGGGAGCCGGTTCAGGAAGAATATCCTCCTCATGAGCCTTCTCACCAGTCTGGGGCTTTCGGTGGCCTACTACATTTTCCAGATGATTACCGCCCTGATGGCCACCTACGGGACAGTAACGCCGGTTATGGGCGCCTGGCTGGGGTTTATTTTATTCTTTCTTGGGGGTATAATCCTCTTTCGCTACGCCCCAACCTGAGAGTGAGGAATTGATATGATTAGGATAACAGCCAGGGACGGCAACACCGCTGCCCGCCGGGGAGTGCTCTCCCTTCCCCATGGAGAGGTTGAGACACCCACCTTCATGCCCGTGGGAACCAACGGAACGGTCAAGGCCATACTTTTCGCCGCCCTGGAGAAGATGGGATACCGCCTCATCCTGGGGAACACTTACCATCTCTACCTGAGGCCGGGGATGGAGATCATGTCCGGGGCGGGGGGGCTCCACGGTTTCACCGGATGGAATCACAATTTTCTCACCGATTCCGGCGGATTCCAGGTTTTCTCCCTCTCCCAGCTGAGAAAAATCACCCCCGAGGGTGTCCGGTTTCAGTCCCATATCGACGGATCCCGCCATCTCTTCACCCCGGAGAAGGTTTCCGAGATTCAGGAAACCTTCCGCAGCGACATCCAGATGGTCCTGGACGTGTGCACGCCCCCGGGCATCGGATACCGGGAAGCGGAGGAGGCCCTGGGCATTACCTCGGACTGGGCGAAGAGGGCCTTCACCCGCTGGCAGCAGCGGGATCCCTCCTACGAGGGGCTGATCTTCGGGATTGTGCAGGGGAATTTCTTTAAGGACCTGCGCAAAAGAAGCGCCGAGGAGATCTGCTCCATCGACTTTCCCGGTATCGCCATCGGTGGGCTTTCCGTGGGGGAGGAGAAGGAGGTCTTCAAGGAGTATCTCTTCTATACGGCCCAGTATCTCCCCGAGGCGAAGCCCCGTTACGTCATGGGCATCGGCACGCCGGATTACATGCTGGAAGCGGTGGAAGCGGGGATCGATGTCTTTGACTGCGTCTATCCCACCCGGGTCGCCCGGAACAGTTCCGTCTTTACGGACCGGGGAATCATCGCCCTTAAGAACGAGCGCTTCAAAAACGATTTCGGGCCCATCGACTCCTCCTGCGACTGTCCCGTCTGCCGCCAGTTCTCCCGGGCCTATATCCGCCATCTCTTCAAGACGAAGGAGATACTGGGGCCCATGCTGACCACGGAGCACAACCTCCATTTCATGTACAGGCTGATGGAGAATACCCGCCGGGCCATAGGCGCGGGGACCTTCAAGGCCTTCAAGGCTGATTTTCTGGACCGCTATTACCGGTCGGGGGAGTAGGGTGAAAGAGACGAGCCGGCGGGAGACACTCGCCTCCACCTACGTGGTGATGTTCTGTACCCTGGGGACGCGGCTTCTAGGTTTCGTCCGGGAGGCCCTGGTCAACGGGATCTTCGGGGCGGGGAGCGAGGCGGACGTGCTCAGAACCGTATTCCGCATACCCAACAACATGCGCAAGCTGCTGGCCGAGGGGGCCCTCTCCTCGGCGTTCATACCCGAGCTGTCCCGGCAGCTGATCGAGGACGAATCGGGGGAGAAGGCCCGGAGCCTGACCGCCAGCATCATGGGCCTCCTCCTACTCATCACCATACCCCTGACCCTGCTCTTCATCATCTTCCCCGCCGCCGCGATCAGACTGCTGACCCATTTTTCCGATCCCGCCCAGACCGCTCTGGCCGTGCGCCTTCTGCCCTGGCTGATCACTTACATCTTTTTCGTCAGCATCAGCGCCCTGCTCATGGGGGTCCTGAATTCCCATAACCGGTTCTTCATCCCCGCCGTGACGCCTCTCCTTTTCTCCGTGGCCGTCATCTCCTCCCTGCTGATCTTCCACCGCACCATGGGAATCTTCTCCATGGCCGTGGGTGTGATCGCCGGAGGGATCGGCCAGATCCTCTTCCAGGTGGGATCCTTCCGGAGGGAGGGATATTCCCTCAGGCCCAGCCTGGACTTCGGGACCCCCGAATTCCGTCGGGTCATGACAAAGTGGGGCCCCATACTGGTCACCTCCTCCATTTTTTCCGTTAATCAATTCATCGCCGGCTATTTCGCCACCATGCTCCCCGAGGGAAGCGTGTCCGCCCTGGACAACGCCATCGTCTTCTGGCAGCTTCCCTTCGGACTCTTCGTCAACTCCCTGATCACCGTGGCCTACCCCAAGATGAGCCGCCAGGCGGCCAAGGCGGACTTCAAGGGTCTCCGGGATACCCTCTATTACGGCTGGAACGGGCTGATGACCCTGCTACTTCCCTCGTCGGCGGGGCTGATGTTCCTGGGTGCCCCGATCATCGCCGTGGCCATGCAGAGAGGCGCCTTCGATGCGGGGGATACCCTGCTGGCATCCCGGGTGCTCTTTGCCTACTGCACGGGACTGATCTTCGTGGGAGCCTACAACTTCACCCAGAGGGCTTTCTATGCCCTTGGCGACTATAAGACGCCCATACTCGCCGCGGGATTCGTCGTT
>QKAI01000237.1 GCA_003246505.1 Spirochaetaceae bacterium
GCTGTCCCTTCCACCCCCGGTGCCCCAAGGCGGGGCCGGAGTGCTCCCGGACGATACCCGCCATGGAATGGGCCGGGGAAGATCACCGGGTCGCCTGTTTTCATCTGGAATCGTGAGGAGCCGATCATGAGCAATGTGCAATTATCCATAAAAAACGCCGTCAAGGAGTACCGCCTGGGCGGTCTGATCTCCGGCACCACCTTCCGGGCGGTCAACGAGGTCAGCTTTGAACTCTATGAGGACAAACCGGAGATTTTTTCCATCATCGGGGAGTCCGGATCGGGAAAGACCACCCTGAGCCGGATGATCCTGAGGCTGATCAAAAACGACGGGGGCTCCATCGAACTGAACGGGGAGGATCTGAAGAAGATAAGGGGGCGGAAGCGGGAGATGGCCTTCATGTCCCGGATACAGCCCATCTTCCAGAACCCCTTCGAAACCTTCAACCCCCTGAGCCGGGTGGACCGCTACCTTATAGATACGGCGACCCACTTCTTCCCCGGGGACAGGGATCCCCGGGAGAGGGTTTCCGAAGCCCTGGAAGCGGTGGGGCTGACCCTGGAGGAGATCGACAAGAGGTATCCCCACGAGCTCTCCGGCGGTCAGCTGCAGAGAACCTCCGTGGCCCGGGCCATTATCCCCAAGCCGGAGATCCTCATCGCCGACGAGCCGGTCTCCATGATCGACGCGTCCCTGCGCATGAGCATCGTCAACCTGTTCTCCGACCTAAGAGACAAGCTTAAGACCTCCATCATCTACATCACCCACGACCTGGCCACGGCCTACTACGTGAGCGACCGGATCGCCATCATGCACCGGGGGATCTTCGTGGAGCAGGGCAACGCCCGGGCCATTCTGGAAAAGCCCATGCACCCCTACACGAACCTGCTCGTCAATTCCGCCCTGGATCCCGATCCGGAGGCACGGAATTTCAACTACAAGCCCGCCCGGTTCGAAGGGGAGGAGTACACCGCCACGGGCTGCCTCTTCGCCTCCCGCTGCCAGGAAGCCACGGAAGCCTGTTTCTCGCAGCTTCCCCGGGAGTTCGCCATTTCGGAAAGAATCATTCGCTGCCATAAATTTTCAGGAGGAGACAATGGGCAAAGCAATAATTAACAGGGACATCGTTAAAAATAAGATCAGCCGCCACATTTACGGGCATTTTTCAGAGCATCTGGGACGTTGCATCTACGGCGGGTTCTGGGTCGGGCCGGACTCTCCCATACCCAACAGGGAGGGAATCCGCATGGATGTCGTGGAGGCGCTTAGGAAGATCAAAATCCCCAACCTGCGGTGGCCCGGTGGCTGTTTCGCCGACGAGTACCACTGGGAGGACGGCATTGGCCCCCGGGAGAAACGGCCATCCATGATCAATACCCACTGGGGCGGCGTGACCGAGAACAACCACTTCGGAACCCATGAATTCCTGCGCCTCTGCGAGCTTCTGGAGTGCGAGCCCTACATTTGCGGGAACCTGGGCAGCGGCACGGTCAGGGAGATGTCCTCCTGGGTGGAATACATGACCATGGACGGGAAGAGCCCCATGGCGGACCTGCGCCGGGAGAACGGCCGGGAAGAGCCCTGGGCCCTGAAATTCTTCGGCGTGGGGAATGAGAACTGGGGATGCGGGGGCAGCATGAGGCCCGAGTACTACGCCGATCTCTTCCGGCGCTACGCCACCTACTGCCGGAACTACGGGGAGAACCGCCTCTTCAAGATAGCCTGCGGCCCCAACACGGACGATTATCACTGGACCGAGGTCATGATGAGGGACGCCTCCTCCGTGGGCCACTTCGAAAACAAGCTCATGGCCGGCCTCTCCCTCCACTACTATACGGTCCCCGGCGATACCTGGCAGAACAAGGGATCGGCCACGGAATTCTCCATGGAGGACTGGGACAAGACCATGAAGAAGGCCCTCCACATGGAGACCCTGGTGGTGAATCATTCCGCCATCATGGACCGGTACGACAGGGAGAAGCGGGTGGCCCTCGTCTTTGACGAGTGGGGGACCTGGTTCGATGTGGAGCCGGGGACCAATCCGGGATTTCTCTACCAGCAGAGCACCCAGAGGGACGCGGTTGTAGCCGCCATAGGGCTGAACATCTTCAACAACCACTCCGACCGGGTGAGGATCGCCAACATCGCCCAGACGATCAATGTCCTCCAATCGCTCATCCTCACCGACGGGGAGAAAATGCTTCTGACGCCAACCTACCATGTTTTCGACATGTTCAAGACCCATCAGGAGAACGATCTCCTCTCCCTGGACAATCTGCCGGAGAAACTGAACGGAAGCGCCTCGGTGGACGGGAAGGGCGTGATTACCGTCACCGTCTGCAATATGAGCGGGTCGGAAGAGCAGACCCTGGATCTGGAGATACGGGGAATCAAGGGTGACAGCCCCGTCTCCGGCACCATACTGACTTCGGATAAGATCAATGCCCATAACACCTTCGAGAATCCGGAAAGGGTGAAGCCGAAGGAGCTGAAGGGCCTCGCCATGAAGGGGGGCGCGGTCAAGCTGGTCATCCCCCCCGCCGGCGTCGTTGCTTTACAAATCGGCTGATTTGGGCTATTTTTGTTGATTATGGATATTCAAGATTCCCAGGCCCGAGTCATGCTCATCAATCCCAGAAGGGACATTCACATCGTAAAGGCTCTGGCTTCGGAAATCAGAATAGACATACTGCAGCTTCTCATGGTGGAGGAGCTGAACATCAACAGCATCGCCGATGCCCTCGCCCTTCCCCAGTCCACCGTGGCCACGAACATCCAGACCCTGGAAAAGGCGGGTCTGGTGAAATCCCGGATCGACAGGGGGGGGAAGGGGCAGCAGAAGATCTGCACCGCCCTCTACGACGAATTCATCTTCCGTATGGACGAAAACATCCGGACCATGGATAAGGTCATAGAGGTGGAGATGCCCCTGGGGCTGTTCATCAACTTCGACGTGGCCGTGCCCTGCGGCATCTGTTCCACCGAGAAGATACTGGGAAATCTGGACACCCCCCTCTCCTTCCTCCATCCGGACAGGGTGAAGGCGGCCCTGATCTGGTTCGGGAGCGGTTATATCGACTACCAGTTTCCCAACAACATCTACGAGGACAACCGGGAGCTGGATTTCCTGGAATTCGAAATGGAACTGTCCAGCGAAGTGCCCGGCACGAACACGGACTGGCCCTCGGACATTTCGGTGAGCGTCAACAAATGCCCCGTGGGGATCTGGACATCCCCGGGCGACTTCGGAGACAAACGGGGGCAGTTCACCCCCGAGTGGTGGAAGCTGAAGGGATCCCAGTACGGCATCCTCACCAACTGGAGGATCGAGGCGAGGGGGACCTTCGTCAACGGCGTCAAGATCAGCGACGTCACCCTGGACCAGCTCAATATCATGCAGCACCACTCGGTGCGCCTGAGAATCGCCGCTGACATCAGGGCGGAGAACGCCGGGGGCATCAACATCTTCGGAAAGGGCTTCGGGAATTACGAAAGGGACATTCTCATGAGGATGGGACTGAAGTAGCCCTGCGTATTTCCTTGACAGTTTTCCTATCCTCTGCGATCATACCAACTATGGACAACCCCATTCCGCGAAAGGATAAATGCCGCACCTGTGAGAAAATGGCCGCCATGGGGGAAGAGGAATTCAACCGCATCACCGACCAGTACCTGAGCCGGGAGGAACATCGGGTCAATCTGGTTTCCCGGGAGGAAACTATCCGCCGGCTGGAGATCTGCCACAGCTGCGATTCCCTCTCCGGCGGTGTCACCTGCGAACACTGCGCCTGCCTGGTGCCGGTCATGGTGCGGCTGAAAAGCAAAAGCTGTCCCCGCCCGGGCGGGGGACGCTGGTGAAAAAATCACCATAAGCTTACCAATTGTTCTCCGGTTAGTCACATAGGGGGGATAAATTCTATCCATGATTCCCTTCAAATACATCTTATTATTGCTCCTGTTCCCTCTCCTTCCGGGCTGCCGGATGCCCGCCGGTTCCGATGAGGGGGGAGATATTTCTGAATCCGGATTGGAGGGGGACGACGTGGCCTCCGTCCTCTCTGAGAACACTGCCAGCCATGAAGAGTCGGGGGACTACACCTACG
>QKAI01000171.1 GCA_003246505.1 Spirochaetaceae bacterium
CCCGGACGGTGGAACTGGATCCGAGCCGGGCGGACGCTATGTACAATCTTTCCATCTGCTACATGAATATCGGGGACAATACCTCATCCCTCAGCTGGGCGACGAAGGCGGTACAGAAGGAGCCCTCCAACCCGGTATATCTCTATACCATGGGACTGGCGGCGGAACACTCGGGCATGGAGGACCAGGCCCTGGAGATCTACAAGAAATCCGCCGCCCTGGATTCGGCCTACGCCAGCCCCCGCATCAATC
Source organism: Spirochaetaceae bacterium (assembly GCA_003246505.1). Taxonomy (GTDB): domain Bacteria; phylum Spirochaetota; class Spirochaetia; order DSM-2461; family DSM-2461; genus SZUA-368. The sequence continues at coordinate 253 of QKAI01000171.1, forward strand.
TGGGAAAGATCCTGGACGCCCGGGGTGATTACGTGAACGCCCTCCAGTACCTGCAGCAGGCCTACCAGTCGGAACCGGACAATATCCTGGTCTGGAAGAACCTGGGAAGCGTGTTCCTCCATATGGAGCAGTACCAGAACAGCGTCAAATGGTATGAGAAGGCGGTGGCCCGGGAACCGAACGACGGGGATAACCGCTACTCCCTGGGGCTGGGATACATCGCCCTGGAGGATAACGAAAAGGCGGTGGTGCAGCTGGAGAAGGCGATAGAACTGAATCCCCAGCTCTGGGACGCCTACCTGAACCTGGCCAAGGTTTACTATACCATGGGGAACAGGGCCAAGGCGAAGGAGATAGGGGAGACACTGCTTAAAAAGAATCCCGATTACGAGAACAGGAGCGAGCTGACACCCCTCATGTCCTAACCGAAGGAGAAGGCTTCGTAGTGGATGCGCCCCTTCCCTATGCCCAGGGAGGCCAGGATTTTCAGGACCGCCCCCCTCACGCCCGGTGAGGAGCAGAGGTAGTAGGAGTAATCCCGGGGCTCTCCCAGGCGTTCCCGGAAGTAGGCCCCGTCGAAGAGGCGGCCGTCCTCCTCGTACACCAGCAGGTGCAGGGTCAGATTCCCGTTCCTTTCCAGAAGCTTTCTCAGCTCCCCGTACCGGGGGATCTCCTTCCGGGAATTCACCGAAAAGAACACTTCCCCCTTTCTCGTCTCCCCCTTCCTGTCCCATTCGTCCAGGAGGCTGATGAGGGGGACGATGCCTATGCCCGAGCCGATCAGGCAGACCGGTCCCTCCCCGGCGGGGCGGAAGTTGCCGAAGCCCCCCCTGACGGTGAGTTCGGAGCCCGGACTAAGCCGGGAGAGCTCCTCCGTGAAGGGGCCCACCAGTCGCAGGGCGAAGCGGGCCGTCCCGTCGGAAGCCCCGTCCAGGTAGGAAAAGGGGTGTTCCCTGAGGCCTCCGCGACCGCCGGGAATCCCGATAAAGGCGAACTGACCCGCCTTCCGCTTCCTTTTCAGACCCTTCAGGGTCAGGGTCAGTATGCCCCCTGCCAGCTCCTTTCCCTCCACGGTGGCCCTCTCGGTGAAGAGTCTCGTCCGTGACAATATCATGAGACCGGCGCCGAGGATAAAAAGCAGGGGATAGCCCAGACGGGAGGGGAAGGGGAGAAGGGAGAAGGAGCCGGCGCCAAAGACGTGGATCAGAATCAGGGCGGAGAGGAGGGACGCCAGAACCGTATGGAACTTCTTGAAACGGTCATAGGGGACACGGGCCGTCAGGGCCGATCGGATTTTCCTGAACCCGGGCAGGGGAATCCACAGGACGGACAGGATAAGCAGGGAGCCCAGGACCGATGCCAGCAGTATGGTTACCGGATTCAGGTGATATCCCATGAAGAGCTTATAAAGCCCATGGTACAGTACCGCCGCGACAATGCCCAGGGAGCCTATGATGTGGAAGCGGATTCGTTTATCATAGGGCAGGTGCCTCTGCAGCCAGGGCACCTTGGCCCCCAGTATCAGATTCGCCTGCATCCAGTGGTAGGCTAAAACGGAGGTGAGGAGATTCATCATGTCCCCCGCACCCCCCCACATGCCGAAATTTTTCTGGGATTGAATGTAAACCGCCGCCTGGAGCAGGGGAAGAATCCCGTAAAAGAATAGTCCTATGAACATAATCCGCCCCTCTCCTATTGGTTCAGAAAACCGGCCAGGGCCTGAATCCACTGGCCGTGCATGTTCCGGGCCTGGCGGTTCCCCCAGACCGAGGCGGAGGTGACCGCATCCACCCCCACATCAACATCGGAAACGGGGCGGCCCCTGTAAAGATTCAGCCGGATGACCTTCGCCCCCGGGGGGAGCCTGTCCAGGAAACCGGAGAGCACCGGATCCGTCCCGGAGGATACCCCCGAATTGAGCAAAATGAACGTATCTATCCCTTCCACCGAAGCATTCCGGGCGGCGTCTACGGCCTGTATCCGATAGTTCCCCAGGGCCCGGTTGTTCTGCATAATGTACTGGAAAGCGTGCTGGTTTACCCCTGTGGCGCCATTGTAGATAAGTCCCACCGTCTTCTCCGCTCCGAAAAGCAGGAAGGAAGACATAAGGATAAGGGTTGTAAAAAGTATTTTTCTCTTCATGATATTCTCCTTGTTTCAGTAAATCAGTTCCCATCCCACGGCGATTCCCATGGCGGCCCAGCCGGCCTCACCCAGAATCTTGTGGGCGTCCGAGGGGGCGAAGAAGGGGGCTGCGATCATCATGGCTCCCCCCGTAATCCCCAGGGCGGCGTGAAGGCCGTCCCCCAGGGACATCTGCCCTCGCCGTACTTCCCCCCGGTGGGCCGCATAGCCCAGGCCCATGGTCAGGGCGCTCATACCCGCAGTGGCAATCCCCAGGGTCCCGTGCAGACCCGCATCGTCATCCCCTTCCCCCTCGTCATCATCCGGTGCGGTGAGCCCGGTCAGCAGCCCCAGGGCCAGGGTGGTGTATCCGGCGATTTTATGGAATTGATTCAATCGGAAGCGGAGCATCAGATCGTCCCCGTTCATACCGTTTCCGGTCAGCTGAAGCTCCGTCCCCGCCGGAGCGGAATAGGGGGCCTCCCGGGAAAGGAGAACGAAATTATCCCTGTCCTGGGCGGTGACGAGAAAAAGGGGAAGGACTAACAGCCCGAATAAAAATCTGCTCTTCATCGGTTCTTACCTCTCTGACACTAAGGTAGGGCGGGGCGGGGGAAAAGTCCTTTCCCAACTGTAATAGGTTGTAACAGATTGTAACTGCGGATAAAATTCCTATAATAAAAGTATGGATGAACCGATCAATCTCCTGATAATTGACGACGATACCCGGCTTCTCTCCCTGCTGGAGGAGTATCTGCCCCGTTTCGATATGGCCGTGAGCACCCTTTCCGATCCCCGGGAGGGCCTGGAAATCATCCGGCGGAATCCTCCGGACCTGGCGATACTTGACGTATCCATGCCCGGAATGGACGGGTTTGAACTCTGCCGGGAGATCCGACGCTTCTCCCGGATCCCGATTATCATACTCTCCGCCCGGGGGGAGCCCACCGATAAAATCGTCGGACTGGAACTGGGGGCGGACGACTATATGGGAAAGCCCTTCGAGCCCCGGGAGCTGGTCACCCGCATACGGGCGGTACTGCGCAGGACCGTTACGACGGCTCCCCCTCCGGCTCTGCGCCGTTTCGGCGTACTGACCGTGGATATGAGAAAGCGGGAAGCCAACCTGGACGGGGAGAGCCTGGGACTGACCACCGGTGAGTTCGAACTGCTGGCCCTGCTGACGGAGGAGGCGGGGAAAACCTACTCCCGGGATGAGATCTTTAACCGGATGCAGGGTTTTGACGGGGCGGGGTCCAGTCGTTCCGTGGATATCCTCATCAGCCGGGTGCGGACCAAACTGGGGGATGACGCCCGGACTCCCCGGTATATCAAGTCGGTCCACGGCTACGGTTACGCCTTTATCGGAGAGACCCTGTGAAAAGCCGTTCCCTCTTCGGGAAAATTTTCGCCGTTTACGGGGTGACCTTTACTCTCATGGTCCTGGGATTCGTATTATTCCGACTCCTGTCCGAGACCGTTGCCAATGAATCGATAACCCCGGTGAATCTCTCCTACTATGCGGAACTCCTGACCGACCGGATCGGCACGCCCCCGGACCGGGACGTCTGGGAACAGATCCAGGTGGAGACGGGGCTGATCATCCGGATTGAGGGACCCGCCGGGTTCCTGCTGGAAGAGGGGGAGGCGGTTGGGGTGGAGGAAGGGCTCAATCCCGAAGGGGGATGGGTTTCACTGTTTTTTTATCCCCGGGGAG
>QKAI01000049.1 GCA_003246505.1 Spirochaetaceae bacterium
AAGTGATGCCCCGTTTGCAAAAATCCCGCCCCCTGCCTACACTTAGGTCAGGATAAATTTAAAAATGATTTTACACTCGATCCGATTCAGACTGCTGATCCTGGTTCTGGGATTCTTCCTCGCCATTCTGGGGCTTATCACCTTTGCCACCCAGAAACAGCTGCGTCGTATCATAGATACCAGCCAGACCGCCCTGTACTATGAAAAACTGGATTTCATCCTGAATGAGCTCTCCCAGGCGGAGGATCTTGTCAACCGGACCGGATTGCGTGAAGTCTACCTCCGGGATTTCCAGGAAACGGTCCTGGAGCATATCCGGGAGAAGTACTACTCCCGCGATCCCCTTGACGATTATCCCTTTATCATCGATCCGGATATCCTGATCATTCTCCATCCGGTCATGCCCGTGGGGCAGAACAACCGCATCGATCTGCCCTGGTCGGATAATTTCCTGAAAGGCCGGGAGGGGAATTTCACCGCCGTCTATTACGGGACGGAGAAATGGTACCTGTACAAATGGTTCGAACCCTGGCAGTGGATCGTTTGCTACACCGTGCCCGTGAATATCAAATACCGGGACCTGACCGAGTTCTACCGTGTCCAGATCCTGAACATCACCCTGAGCCTCATCCTTTTCGTCCCCCTGCTCACCGCCTTCGTGATGGGATTCACCAGGCCGATCATCCGCCTGACCGAGGTCACCCGGCGGATTTCCGAGGGGGACCTCAACCAGGAACTGGACACCGGGGGGAAGGGGGAGCTGGCGGTGCTCTCCCGCAGCTTCGCCGCCATGCAGAGCTCCATCAAGGCCCAGATGGAGAATCTGAACCGGGAAATGGCCGAAAAGGCCCGGGTCAAGGAGCAGCTGGCCCAGTCCCGGAAAATGGATGCCATCGGCCAGCTGGCGGGGGGAGTGGCCCATGACTTCAACAATGTCCTGGCCGGCATATACGGGGCGGCCCAGCTCCTGGAGGGCCAGTGCGCCGGCCGGGGAGAGAGCGAGCGTCACATCCGCATGATCCTGGAAGCCTCGGAAAGGGCGGCGGATCTGACGGGGAAGCTCCTGGCCTTCGGCAAGAAGTCCCCCATCCGCAGGGAGAACGGGGACATCCACCGCATCATCGGGGACACCCTGGTGATGCTGGAGAGGACCATTGACAAGAGGGTCTCAATCGCTGTCAGGGAAGGGGCCGGAACCGCCCGTTTCAACGGGGATACGGCGGCCATACAGAACTGCCTTATGAACCTGGCCATCAATGCGGTCCAGGCCATGCCCGAAGGGGGCGCCCTTACCATTGGCACGGACAATGTCATCCTGGATGAGGATTTCTGCCGGGAGAGCCCCTTCGAGATCGTCCCGGGCTGCTATATCGTTCTGGATGTGGAAGACACGGGCACGGGAATCCCCGGGGAGAACCTGACGAAGATCTTCGAACCCTTCTTTACGACAAAGGACGTGGGCAAGGGGACGGGCCTGGGACTGGCCTCGGTCTACGGAACGGTTCTGGACCACGGGGGGGCCATCACCGTTTCCAGCGAACTGAACCGGGGGACCCTGTTCCGGATCTTTCTCCCCTGCCTCAAGGACGGGGCGCCCTAGAAATCCACGTCTATCATGATCTTGATCTCACTGTCCGGGAGGGTGGCCGCATATTCGAATGCCTCCACACCCTGCCGGGAGCTGTAGGTTTTCGTGACCAGGGGCTTCACGTCCAGCTTGCCCGAGGAGATGAGATTGATGACCCGGGGATAAATGTTCACGTAGCGGAAGATGGTGCGGATGGAGATCTCCTTGGCCTGGAGGGCCACCACGTCGATGGGGACGGGGCCGCTGGGCATTCCGATGAGCACCACGGTGCCCCCGGGCTTGAGGTATTCGGTCATCCCCTCGTAGGCCCTGGCGCTGCCGCTGGCTTCGAAGAGGATATCCACGGCATCCACGTCCTCCCCCTTCATCACATCCCTGATGGACTGGGATTTGAGATCGATGGGGGTGATTTTCCCCTGATAGTGCCTGCGGACGAAGTCGAGTTTCTCCTTCTTGATATCGGCGATGAAGACCTTTGAACAGCCGGAGGAGCCGGCGGCCAGGGCCGTGACGATGCCGATGGTGCCCGCCCCCATGACCAGGGCCGTGTCCCCCGAGGAGATCTGCGCCTTGTTGGCGGAGTGCATGCCTATGGCCACGGGCTCCACCAGGGCCCCTTCGTGGAAGGTGACGTTGTCCGGGAGCTTGAAGGTCAGGCTTCCCGGATGGACCACCGATTCCCTCAGGCAGCCGTGGACCGGGGGGGTGGCCCAGAAGACCACTTCCGGATCCAGATTGTACATGCCCTCCAGGGTTTCGGTGCTCTTGAAGTTGGGAATGCCCGGCTCCATGCAAACCCGGTCCCCCACCTTAAGGTGCCTGACCCGGGAGCCCACTTCCGTGACGACGCCGCTCGCCTCATGGCCCAGGATCATCGGGTCCCGGACGACGAAATCCCCGATGTTCCCCTCCCGGTAGTAGTGTACGTCGCTGCCGCAGATGCCCACGGCCACCGGTTTGATGCGCACATCGTCCGGGGAGAGAACATCCTCCACGTCTATATCCCTGAGGCTGATTTCGCCCTTCCTCTCTAATACAACCGCTTTCATATGAAAACCTGCCTGTTTCTGTGATAGCTTCATTATCCCATCCCGGTTTGCGCATGTCAACATTTTATTTGCGCAAATTTTTTACAAATCCTTTTCTTTTCTTGAAAAACCGGGAGAGCTGTGATTAAATGAATCTTCGATGAAGCGGAAGAACGTCACCCTCAAAATGATCGCCGAAAGGGCGGGAGTCTCCATTACCACCGTATCCCACGTCATTAACAAGACAAGGCATGTGAATCGGGACACCAAGGAGGCGGTCCTCCGCACCCTGGAGGAATTGAACTACCGGAGCGTTCCCTCGGGCAGGCCAAGGAAGATTGAGAACGTGGGGGTTATCCTGGCGGACATCCGGGAGGACTTCTACATCGCCGTGACCAAGGCGGTGGAGACGGTGGCCTCCGACCTGGGCATATCCCTTCTCTTCTGCGACTCCGAGGACGATGCGCAGAAGGAGATCCGGAATATCGAGATGCTACTGAAAAGAAAGGTGGGGGGGCTGATCATCGCCCCCATCGAGTCCCGCTCCCTGCCGGAGATTCTCAACCGCCTGGACATTCCCGTGGTGCTGATAGACCGGCAGTACGAGAAGCACGACTTCCTCTTCGTGGGGATCAACAACTTCTCCAGCAGCTACCTGGCGGCGGAGCACCTCCACGCCAAGGGGGCCCGGCGCATCGGCTTCATAGGCTACGACGATTCGGTCTACACCATCAAGCAGAGAATGCTGGGTTACAAGACCTTCCTGCGGGAGAGATGCCCCGGAAGCGAACCGGCCCTCCTCTCCCTCAACTACCACAAGGAGGACTCCTACCCCCGGATCAGGGATTTCCTCAGGAACGGGGAACTGGACGGGGTCCTCTGCGCCACCTCGGTCATCTGCTACGAGCTCATCAGCGTTATCAACGACCTGCCCCCGGAGGAGCAGAAAAGAATCCGGATCATCACCTACGACGACAACAAGTGGTTCGACTACCTCAAGTTCCCCGTCTCGGTGATCTCCCAGCCCACGGCGGAGATCGGCAACGCGGCCATAGAGAGCCTCCTGTCCCTCATGGAACAGGGGCCCTACGGGGAGAGGATCAAGCGGGAGCTCCTCTATGACATCACCATCATCGACCGGCTCTAGAGGCGGAACCTCACCGTCTTGATCTCAAAGGGCCGGAAATCCAGTTCCAGGGTACCTTCTTCATCGGCCAGGGGCGTCCCGTTCCGTTCCAGCATATCCGTGGCCCGGGCCTCTTCCCAGGGGAATCCCGGCCTCAGCCGGCAGGTCCGCCGTCCCCCGGAAGCTTCGTAAAGCCGGAACACCAGATCCCCCGATCCGTCGTCGGCGGCTTTGACCGTCTCCAGAATCACGTCCGGTCCGTCCAGCTCCGCCAGGGGCTTTCCCGCTTCCGGCAGGCAGGGCGCCCCCGGGGCGAGGGGGAACTCCTGGTTCAGCTCGTA
>QKAI01000245.1 GCA_003246505.1 Spirochaetaceae bacterium
GGTCTACGGGAAGAGGCTGCACTCGGTCCTTCTGGAGACGAAGGTGACATCCCTGGAACCCCTGGCCGAGGGCATACGGGTCTCCTTCGAAGGGAAAAAGGCCCCCGAGCCCCGGATTTACGACAAGGTCCTTGTGAGCATCGGCCGCCGCCCGGCAACGGAAGGGCTGGGGCTGGAGAACATAGGCGTGGAGAGGGACGGGAGGGGATTTATTCTGGTGAACGGGAAGAGGCAGACCTCGGCGGAGCATATCTACGCCATAGGGGACGTCACCCCCGGTCCCATGCTGGCCCACAAGGCGGTGCGCGAAGGGAAAGTGGCCGCGGAGGTGATCTCCGGCAAGCCCTCCCTCTTCGATCCCCTGTGCATCCCCGGGGTGGCCTACACCGACCCGGAGCTGGCCTGGACAGGGCTGACCGAGAAGGAGGCCGCCGCCGAAGGGCGGGAGGTGGGAACGGCCGTCTTCCCCTGGGCGGCGAGCGGCCGATCCCTGAGCCTGGGACGCAGCGAGGGCAAAACCAAGGTGATCTACGACGGGGAGACGAAGAGGATCCTGGGCGTGGGCATCGTGGGTCCCCATGCGGGGGAGCTCATCGGAGAGGCGGTGGCGGCCATGGAGATGGGGGCCGATCTGGAGGACCTGGGCATGATCATACACGCCCATCCCACCCTGTCGGAAACCCTGGGCATGGCGGCGGAACTGGCCGAAGGGGTCATTACGGATCTGTAATTTTAAAAATTACTGAAAAGTTTATGGTTTCTCATTTTTTAATGTGTTAGCATTAATTCCTATGGAAGAGAAAGAAATAGCAAAGGGTTTCAAAGATATCCCGGGCATGTTCGAAGGACCGGTCCTTCCGGTTCTGATAAGGCTTGCGGTGCCCATGCTGGCGGGCATGGTGGTGCAGCTCCTTTACAACATCACCGATACCATTTTCATCAGCCGGATCGACATGTCCGACCCCTCCCTCGTGGGGGGGGTGGGCATCATCTTTCCGGTCATGTTCCTGGCCATGGCCCTGGCCGGCGGCCTCATGACCGGCACCAGCTCCCTGGTCGCCCGGGCCATCGGGGAGAAGAATTACGCCGTCCTTGATCTGGTTTCCGAATCGGGCATGGCCGTCGCCCTGTTCTTCTCCCTGATCATCGCCGTGGCATCCTACGCCTTTGATGAGCAGATCGTGTCCCTCCTGGGGGCGACGGGCTCCTATGCGGACAACGCCCTGGCCTATATCCGGTTCGTGATCCCCGCGGCGGTATCCGCCTTCATCGCCCACGTGCTCCTGGGCATCCTCCAGGGGGAGGGGCAGATGAAGTACATCATGAACGTGATGATCATCGGCACGGTCCTGAACATCATCCTTGATCCGGTCTTCATCTTCCTCCTGGGATGGGGCGTGGCGGGAGCGGCGGCGGCCACCTCCGTGGCCCAGACCATAGGCCTGCTCTACGCGTTCTACCCCTTTGTCAAGCGGAAGGTCTCCGTGCGCATCCACTGGAAGGCGGGCAACATCCGCCCCTCGGTCATCGGCAAAATCCTCAGCATCGGCTTTCCCCAGTCTCTGGGGATGATGCTCATGTCGGTGAGCTTCCTGTTCCTGAACCGCATCGTGGTGGATATCGATCCCCTGGCCCTGACCGCCTTCTCCCTCTGCGGGCGCTTCGACCAGGCGGTGCTCATGCCCTCCTTCGCCCTGGGTTCGGCGGTGATCACCATCATGGGGCAGAACGGGGGACGGGGCAACTACGGGCGCCTGGGGAAGACCTGGCTCACCGCCGTGGCGGCCGGGGCCGTATCGGTGACGGTCATGGCCACGGTCATGGTCGTACTGGCCCCCTGGATCTACCGGTTCTTCACTGATATTCCCGAGGTCATCCACTATGCGGTTCTGCAGACCCGAATCATGGAGTACACCTTTGTCATGGCCATGGTGGCCATCATAGGGCGGAGCGCCTTCCAGGCCGTGGGATACCCCCTCCCCGCCCTGGTGGTGATCCTCCTCCGACTCGTGCTCATCGCCGTACCGGCGGCCTACTTCTTCGTCTACATCCTGGACCTGGGGGTCTACGGGGTCTGGTACGGGCTCATCGCGGGGGGATTCGTCTCCATGGTGGTATCCGTTCTCTGGCTCCGGAGGATTCTGGGGCAGATCACATCGGGAAAGAGGGAATTCCGCAGAGTGTGATCACCCCGCCCGAAAAAAAGGGCTGACCAACGGCCAGCCCTTAAAGGAGGGAGTTCTTTTGAAAAAAAGTTTCGTTTTTCCGGGACTGTCGTCCCTGTGCTGTTGAGATCAATATAAGACATCCACCTTGCCCGAACATTACCCGGCGATTACAAATCGGTAATATTTTGCCTATTCGTCTTGACCATAGCCTTCTAGTTTAGTAAGTTATCTAACAATTAGAAAACTAAGGAAGTTTGCGGATGGAAAAAACGATAACCCGTGAGATACGCACCATCAGTCTGGGAATCAGAGCGGCCAAATCCCTTTTCAAGACCCTGATGGCCGGATTCAATCCGGAAACGGGTATGGAGGGGCTGAACTCCACCCATTTCCGAACCCTGGTCATACTGGACGAGGGGGGCAGGGACTGCATGAAGTGCATCTGCGGGAAGATCGGGCTGGAGGCGGGTTCCTTCACTCCCGTGGCGGACCGGCTGATGGCTGAGGGTCTCATAGACCGCATCCCCGACGGGAAGGACCGCCGGCGGACTCTCCTCACCCTGACCGACAGGGGGCGGGTCTTTACGGACAAACTGAAAAATCAAATGGAAGACCATCTGGTCGGACGACTATCCTCCCTGGACGGTGAACTCCTCGGCGAGTTCCTGAAATCCCTGGAGCTTATCATGAGGGTGGATTCCCTCTTAAAGGATGAAAAAATTGAGCAATAAACAACAGGAACCTAACCGCCGCCCCGGAGCGGGCGAACTGGGGGAAGCTCCCATCGGGAAACTTCTTCTCAAACTGTCCCTGCCGGCGACCTTCGCCATGCTGGTGAACGGACTTTACAATCTGGTGGATACCATATTCATCGGCCGGGGGGTGGGCACCATGGCCATCGGCGGCCTGGCCCTGGCCCTTCCTGCCCAGATGATGGTCATGGCCTTCGGCCTGGCCATAGGGCAGGGGACCGCCTCGGTCGTCTCAAGGAACCTGGGCGCGGGGAACGGGGAAAAAGCGTCCCGGGCGGCGGGAAACGCGGTGACCCTGGTAGTTTTGGCGGGCCTGGCCGTGATGATCCTGGGCAAGGTATTCATGGAGCCCCTCCTGAATCTCCTGGGAGCCACGGAGGCGCTGAGAGAGCCCGCCCGGGATTACCTGAGCATCATCCTGCTGGGGGCTCCCTTTCTGACCCTGTCCATGGTGGCGAACAATCTCCTCCGGTCGGAGGGCAAGGCGCGCATCTCCATGAACGTCATGCTTATCGGAGCGGTAACCAACATCGTGCTGGATCCGGTTTTCATTTTCGTTTTCAGACTGGGCGTGGCCGGGGCGGCCTGGGCGACCATCATCGGCCAGTTCCTGAGTTTCCTCTACGCGGCCCGCTTCATGTTCCTGAAAAAAAGGACCGCCGTGCGCATCAGGGCCAGGGACCTGATCCCCGAAGGCTCCATCGTCGCAGAGAGCCTGAGCCTGGGCATCCCCACCTTCGTAAGGCAGAGCGGGCAGTCCATCGTCTCCGTACTGGTGAACAACCTCCTGGCGCAGTACGGGGGGGATCTTTACATCGCCGCCTACGGGGTGGTCAACCGGCTCATCATGTTCCTCATGATGCCCCTCTTCGGCACGGTGCAGGGATTCCAGCCCATCGCCGGTTTCAACTACGGGGCAGGCCGCATGGACCGGGTACGGGAGGTGATAAAGAAAACCACCCTGGTGGCCACCGCCTACACCACCACGGGCTTCCTGCTTCTCTTTTTCATGCCCCGACTCTTCGCGGGGATCTTCACCTCCGATCCGGACCTGCTGAACACATCGGTCATGGTTCTGCACTATATTATCGTCATGTTTCCTCTGGTGGGATTCCAGATCGTGGGGGCGACCTATTTCATGGTGGCCGGGAAATCCGTACCCA
>QKAI01000313.1 GCA_003246505.1 Spirochaetaceae bacterium
TTCCCATAAAGAGGCTCCAGATCCCCCGGGGTTATGAAAATTTTCCCCGAATGGTGGAGTTTGTCATAGGGGACAGGACCCGGTCCTAATAGGAGACCACCGTGGAAACGGTCAGCACCCCCGCATCGATCCCCGTGTAATTGCTTCCCTCCGGGGAATTCCCCTGTCCCGGCAGCAGCTGCAGGGAGGCATAGCTGACGGTCATGACCGTCTGGGGAAATTCCAGGGCCACCGAAGCCTCCAGGCTCAGATAGTCGTCCTTCCAGTCATCGATATAGGTCCCCGGATCATTCAGGCTGGCATAGTACCAGCCCTCCGTCATCAGCCGCCCCAGGGAGAATATCATATCCAGCCCCGGTGTGATCGCCAGGCGGGAGGGATTGCCGAAGGTGTACTGCCCCGATACCAGGAAAGCCAGTTCCTGGTGATCGTCCAGGAGATAGTTCTCATAGCTGTTGGTGGCGTCCAGAATATTGAAGGCCTGCACCGCACCCTGAAGTTGCCAGCGGTCTTCCGTGTAGGAAATGCCCAGCTGCAGGTCCAGGGGAAATTCGCTGTTTCTCTCCTCTGAGGTGAAGATCTGGTCCCGGTAGGAGTAGTTGTAGGTGTCCGCGGACAAAGTCACCACTCCCCGGTCAAAGGCGAAGGGGAAGGGGAGGTCGAAGCGGACGTCGTAGAGGTAGCCGTTGATGGTTTTGATGTCCGTGTCGTCCGTATCCCCTTTCTGATACTGCCCGTTCACCACATAGGCGAAATCCCCGTAGATCCCGAATTCCGCCAGTTCATAAAAATTGTAGGTCAGGCTGGCTCCGGCCAGGGCCAGGGCGTCCGCGGAGGAGCCGGTCCGTCCCGTGGCGAAATAGAAATCGTCGTCGTTGGAGGCGGTGTAAAAATTGATGTAACCGCCGTAACCCTGGAGAACAAGATTGTCGCTTATCTCGTAGGAGGCGGTGAGGGTGCTGCCGAACTCGTCGTCCTGCCGGGTGGAATCGGTGCTGCTGGAATAGTCGTAGTAGTGCTGGGAGACCAGGGAGGCCTGCATGAAGAGACGGGGATAATCGAGGATGAAGCTGAAGCCCCCGTTGTTCTCCGTCTCCGCCCCGGCCCACTCCCCCTGGCCTCCCAGGGTGGTGGCCAGGTTGTGGTCCAGCTCGGGCTGGCTGGCGATCTGGAAATAGACCTCCGGGGTGATGTGGATATTCGCCTCCACCGAGGGGGCGGTCACCTGGACCCCCGTGTAAAGCATGGTGGAATCGTAGGTGAGCTCGTCCTCCGTGTCCGGATCCACCAGGGGGACCGTGCTGGCGTCATCCGCCTGGCTGGGCACGTAGACGTTCCCCTCGTTATCGATGATTTCGTAGTTGTCCCAGAAGTTGATGCCCGCGTCGTTGGAGATGACCACCCCGAAGTCGGTGAGGATGATCTCCGCATAGAGGCCCCGGCGCAGGTAGGATTGGCGGGGGCTGGCGGTGAAGCTGTCCGGGCGGAAGGTGAAGGTGATGTCCAGTGAGGAATCGATGGTGGTTTCGAAGCCCTGGGTGAGGGAGCCGCTCGCATCGTCGGCGAAGCGGACACCGTATTCCAGGCTGGCGCTTCCCGTGACGGCGTATTCCAGGGAGAGGCCCGCTCCGGTGCCCTGGGGATTCAGCCGGGTGCGCAGATATTTCTGTTCCGGTGTCAGATTCTCCTGGTCCGTGGTCAGGGACTGGGCGGAAAGGGAGGCTAAGCCTAAGGCGAAGAATAGGACGGCAAATCGTTTCATGGATACCTCAATGTTCATCGGGAATAAAGGCCGGTCCCGTCTGTGCCGGTTCGAGAGCCGGCCCGGGCCGGTCTATGTCCAGGGTGACCGGAAGGGAGAGGGTTCCCCTCTGCTTGTTTATGATAACGGGCAGGGTCAGGAGATACTCCCCCCATCGGTCTCCGTTAATGAAAAAGAAAAAATATCCCGCCCTTTGGCTGAGGGGGGGGACGATTATGTTCTTTTTGTGGATATTGTGATCGATGAGCCAGTTCAATCTACCCCTCAGGGAGGGGGCAATTTTGTCAGCCCATTCGGTATAAAAATCCTCCCGGCTCAGGGAGGTAAAAGAGAGGCCCCGTTCATCGGTCAGAACCGCTTCGTCGTAGAGCAGGGTGATTTCCGAATCCTCCCCGGAGGTAATCAGAAAATCTATAACGCAGGGCTGTCGGGGTGGAAAAAGTCCCGGGGATTCGGTAAAATAACGCCCGTCCAGTCCGTGCCTTTCATCAAGCTGCTCCGGAGAGAGAGGGGAATAGGAAAATGTGTTTCTTCCGTAATTATATTCCCGAAAAGATATTGTTTCGGACATTATCGATCTTGTTTCATGGATTGACGGACTTTGGCAGGACAGGAGCAAGAGGAGGGCAAGGGGAATAGGCAAAATTGGCGTTTTTCCTGTTACCATTACCTATAGCATACCCAAATATGGGAAAAAAACAACTCCCGAACACGGGGAAAAGAGTTGGGAGAGAGTAATTTGAGAAAATTGGGAAATATTCCTGAAAATTCAGACCCCCCCATGGTTTTCTTACCGATTGTGTGTCATATTACTATAAAAGTTGCAAAGTGTGGAGATTTTGTGTTTTTTGTGAAGGAAGGACGTTGTGAGAAGAGTTGATTCATTTGCCGATCTGAAGACGGCTGCAACGAATTACCATATAACAGATGATTTGCGGCATATCATATCCTACCGGGATTTTCTTGAACTTCTCCAGTACGAAAGGGTACGCTCGGATAGAACGGGGGAGGCTTTCTCCCTTCTCATATTCGAAGGGGCCCGCGCCGTCAGGGACGAGGTTGAGCTGAGGATGATCACCCAGCTCATCAAACCGAATCTCAGGTCCATCGACCATATCGGCTGGTACGGCACCAAGTCCATCGGCGTCATCATGCCCCTGACCGACAGCGAGGAAGCGGAGCGGATCGAGTTCCGCATCAAGCGGCAGCTCAAGGACCGGGGCGTCAACTATCCCACGGTCTGCCATACCTATCCCGCCAACTGGTTCACCCATAAGTACGACGGGGGGGATCTGAACTATACCCCCTGGCGGAAGGATCAGCAGAGCAATGAAGTGGGGGAGCGGCTCGCCCGGAAGGTGCCCCTTTGGAAGCGTACCTTCGATGTGATCGGCTCATTCCTCATCATACTGATCCTTTCTCCCCTGTTGATCGTGACGACACTCTTTATAAAGATCGTATCCCCGGGCCCCGCCTTTTTTGTGCAGGACCGGGTCGGCCATAAGGGAAGGACCTTTAAATTCTACAAGTTCCGCAGCATGCACTGCAGCAATAACGAGGCCCTCCACGGCAAGCACGCCCAGAGCTTTATCAAGGACGGTAACGTGCCCATGGTCAAGCTGGACGACGCCGCCGATCCCCGGATCATCAAGGGGGGCGGATTCCTCCGGAGCAGCTGCATCGACGAACTGCCCCAGCTCTTCAATGTCCTCAAGGGGGACATGAGCCTGGTCGGCCCCCGGCCCTGCATCCCCTACGAGGCGGAGGAGTACCTGCGCTGGCATACCCACCGCTTTGACACGGTGCCCGGCATGACCGGCCTGTGGCAGGTGAGCGGGAAGAACGATCTGACCTTCAAGGAGATGGTTCGCCTGGACATTACCTACAGCAGGAATCTCTCCCTCTGGAACGATTTCAAGATTCTCCTCCGCACCGTTCCCACGGTCTTCAAGCTTCTGGGAAAGTACTACGGCAAGTTCGTGAATAAAATCGAAAAAAAAATGGAACTCGATGATAGGGAGTACGAACCGGTCGCCATGAAGAGTTGACCATTCCCGCCGAATAATTGTATAAGGATAATATGAAAAGGTTTACCACACCCATTTGCCTGATGATTTTCTCGGCGGCAGCCCTTATGGCTTCCGGTCGTCCCGAACCCCAGCTGGTTGCGGCGGATCCCACCGTGGCGGCGGAGGAACTGAACATGGGCAATCCCGCCGTGATCAATATTGTGGAAACCTATCCCGATGAAAACATCTACAACGCCATAGGCCGTAACACGGTCAGGTCCGGTCAGCCCGAGGCGATTTTTACCGTCT
>QKAI01000427.1 GCA_003246505.1 Spirochaetaceae bacterium
CCTGGCCGTGATGATGCTGCTTTCCGGCTGCGGCGGAAAGGGCGCGAAAATGGCGGACGGCGTTTACACCGCGGTGGAGCCCGGTTTCGAAGGGAATATCCATGTGGCCCTGACCATAGCCAAGGGCAAGATCAAGAGCGTCGACATCAAGGGCGACGGGGAAACCCCCACCGTAGGCCAGGCCGCCTTCAACGAACTGGGTCGCAGAATCATCGAGAAGCAGAGCGAGGAGATCGAAGCGGTCACCGGGGCGTCCTACTCGAGCAAAGCGGTCATAGCCGCAACGGGAAAAGCCCTGGCTGAAGCTCGGGGAGAGGCTACCGGCGCCGCCGTGGCAGCGACCATGGCGGACGGCACCTACAAGGCCTCCGTATGGGCCTTCTCTCCCAATTTCCCCCTGGAGGTCAGCGTGACCGTGGCGGACAATAAAATGACCGCCATCGAAGTGACCGGGGGAAACGAAACCAAGCCGATCATCCAGAGCGCCATCGATCTGCTCATTCCCAGGATGCTGGAGAATCAGTCCGTGAAGATTGACTCCGTGACCGGGGCTACGGTCTCCAGCAACGGAATCAAAGGGGCCGCGGAAGCCTGTCTGATACAGGCCATCGCCGCCGCCGGCGGGGACCCCCGGGGCTTGAACGCTTTCTACGTCACTCCGGAGAAGAAGGGTGACTCCCGTAAAATCGAGACCGATGTCCTCGTTGTGGGCATGGGCGGTTCGGGCATCGCCACGGCGGTGCGGGCGGCGGAAGTCCTCTACGGGGCCAACGGGGGCAACCGGGACGACGTGCGCGTCCTCTGCATCGAAAAGGCGGGGAAATACGGCGGCACCAGCGCGGTGACCTCCTCCCCCATGTCCATCAACCCCCCCTCCTACGTGGCTCAGAACGGCAACAGGGATTTCGTCGACGTGGACGTTCTCAAGGCCGCCTGGGAGGAGTACACCGAAGGGGACGCCAAGGAGTGGGCCATCGACTACATGATGGAGGAATCGGGTAAGGCGACGGACTGGCTGGCTGAGCGGGGCTTTGAATTCGGCGCCCCCATGCAGGGCCTGTCCGAGCCCTACCTGGCCGTGGTCGCCTACGGGGGACATTTCGGCATCAGCAAGGCGACCGTGGCCGGTTACTTCGACACCATCGTCAAGCACTATTCCGAGATCGGGGGCAAGTACATGCTGGAAACCTCCGCCACGGACCTCATCACCGACAATTCGGGAAAGGTCACCGGGGTGAAGGCTGTGGGTGACGACGGCACCTCCTACGAAATATACGCGAAGAGCGTCGTCCTGGCCACGGGGGGATTCGCGGGCAGCGCGGAGATGACCAACCGTTATCTCTCCACCGAGTACTATCCCCTCACCGGCGAAGCCTACAACCTTTACGGCATGCGCCAGAACGACGGGAAAATGATCCAGGCTGCCATAGACAAGGGGGCGGCCACCTACAATATCGGGGTTCCCCCGGTGAGCCATATCGGCGGTGCTGTCTCCGTCATGCATGATTACGAGGTGACCCCCGTGGAGGGCGTCATGGACATCTGGACCGGACGGGAGGCGACCCGGTCACTCAACGACATCCCCATGATGATGGCCGTGGCCCCCAATGCCATGGCTGTGAACAGCAAGGGCGTCCGCTTCGTGGATGAGACGGGCCTGGGCTCCTACGGCAACTGGCAGGCAGGTCCCCGGTTCTATACGATCTGGTCCAGCGAAATGATCAATGAGATCCGCGACAGGGGTCTGCGCTTCGATACGAACGGCCTTTTCGTCAACCAGGGCGGCTGGCCCATCGACACCCCCGTGGGCAATGTCTACGAGATCCTGGACAAGGCCGTCAGCCACGGCATAGCCGTGAAGGCCGACTCCCTGGAGGCACTCGCCGCGGCCCTGAAGATGGACGGCAAAACCCTGGCCAAGACCGTGGCCGATTACAACGCCTACTGCGACACCGGGAAGAATCCCGCCGACGGCATCGTGAAGAGCGCCGTGGTCTACGGTCTCTCCGGCGAGCCGATCGACAATGACAACAGCACCTTCGAAAAGGTGGAGGGCGACGGTCCCTACTACGCGATCGTCGGGTCCCCCTGGATCTATTCCTCCACCGGCGGTCTGGACATCAACGAGAAGTTTCAGGTTCTCGGGAAGGACGGGAAGGTCATCGACGGCCTCTACGCGGTGGGAACCGACTCCCTCGGCGTCCTCCTGACAGAGAAGAAGGAGTACGTGGCCTACGGCGGCGCCGCCCAGGGCTGGGCCTTCACCTCCGGCTATCTCGCCGGCGCCTTCGTGGCGGAGGCGGTAGGGAAGTAACCCGGAACGGGGCTTAACCGATAAAAGGGCGGGACTGGAGATATTCAGCCCCGCCCTTTTTTTATATACTGACCCTGTCCGGAGATTATCGGAGCGGAGGAATCCCATGGATATGGTCGGCCTTGAGTATTTCCTGAGCGCGGCGAGGCTTCTGAATTTCACAAAGGCGGCGGAGGAGTGCTGCATCACCCAGACGGCGATGAGCCTGCATATCGCGAAGATTGAGAAGGAGCTGGGATTCATGCTCTTCGACAGGAACAGGCGATCCGTCTCCCTGACCCCGGGGGGGGCGGCCTTTTTCGAGGAGGCGGACCGGATTCTCCGGTACTACCGGCAGGGGGTCAGGCGGAGCGCCAGCGCCGCCGCCGGTTTCGAGGGGGTGCTGCGCCTGGGCTATCCCAACTACATCGAAAGGGCCTTCCTGCCCGAGCTCATCGGAAAATTCCGGGGGAAGTACGGGGGCGTGGAAATTCTTCTGAGCCGGAACGATCAGAACTTCCTCATCCAGGATCTGAAGCGTGGCATGATCGATATCTCCGTTGTCTTTCCCTACGACGTGGAGGAGGACGATGATATCTGCGTGGAAAAAATCCGCACCTATGATATCTGCGCCGTGGTAAAGAAGAGCCACCCTCTGTCCGGCAGGGAAAGGATCCGCTTAAGCGAACTCCAGGACGAGGCGGTGGTCATCAGCGCGGAAACCAAATCCCCCCGCCTTTATCAGCGGGTGCGTCGGGACTGGCTGGAAAGCGGGTTCAACCCGGGGACCGTTCTGGAAGCGGACAGCCCCGACTCCATGCTCTTCCTCGTGGAAGCGGGCTTCGGCAACGCCCTGATGCCCTCCTATATCGGGCAGATGCTGAATGACAGGCTGGAACTTCTGAAACTGGCAGACTCCTCCCTGAGCATCGATATGGCCGTGGCCTATTCCCGGGAGCGGCACAATTCCTCGGTCTCCCTCTTTCTCGCCGAACTCAGGGAATTTCTGGAAAGGGACGGGGCCGATCCATATTCCGGCCAATCATGATCATCCGCAGGGCCCGCTCCGCCCCCTCCTCCAAGAGTTCGGCGGACCGCTCCATGGCTTCGCTCAGGGGCATGGCTTTGTTGACAGTGCTCATGACCGAGTCGATTCCATAGGCATAGAGAGCCTCCACCCCGGGGCCGATGTCCCCGCATATGGCCAGGACGGGCAGATTCTTGCGCTTCGCCCGGGCGGCGATGCCCACGGGAACCTTCCCCCGGACCGACTGCCCGTCGATCTTCCCCTCCCCGGTGACCACCAGGGAAGCCCCCTCCAGGGCCCGGTCGAAGTCAAGGCTGTCCAGGACCAGATCGATTCCCGATTCCAGCATCGCCCCGCAGAAGGCCATCAGGCCAAAGCCCAGTCCCCCTGCCGCACCCGCTCCGGGCACGTCGGCATATCCCTTTCCCGAGCCCTTCTCCATCAGCTCCGCCAGGTGGGCCAGATTGGCGTCCAGGAGCTTCACCATCTCCCCGGTGGCCCCCTTCTGGGGACCGTAGACCGCGCTGGCCCCCTGCTCGCCGCAAAGGGGATTGTCCACGTCGCAGGCCACCTTGATGACCGTCTTTGCCAGGGCGGGCACCATCCCCCCCAGGTCAATGGCGGCTATCCGGTCCAGATTGCCCCCCGCCGCCTCGATTTCCCCGCCCCGATCGTCCAGGAAGCGGGCTCCCAGAGCCCGGGCCATGCCGGTTCCCCCGTCGTTGGTGGCGCTCCCCCCAATGCCTATGTAGAGGGTG
>QKAI01000005.1 GCA_003246505.1 Spirochaetaceae bacterium
ATTATAGGAAAATAATCGATTGTGTCAATTCCCGGACGGTTCATTGCACCGTTTATACCCTCCGATTCCCAAGGGGTGTATACTGATTCAAGGGGGCGCAGATGGAACAGATGGAAATCACCGAAAAAAGAGACCTGCTGGACGGCAGGGGCCGCATAACCAAAGAAGGTTGGGCCCGCCGGCCCCTCTGGAACTATGACAGAAGCCGCATCAAGGCGTCTTTCCTGAGAATCAAGGAGTGGGATTACTACTATGTTCTCTCCGACGACCTGAAGCGGGGGCTGACCTTTACCATCAGCGATCTGGGTTATGCGGGGCTCATGGCGATCTGTTATCTTGATTTCGACAGGGGGACCTTTGACCAGATCGATTCCCTGGCCGTTCTGCCCAGGGGAAAGATAACGGCCCGTGAGGAGAGCATGTCCTATTCAGACAGGGAGCTCTCCCTGGATTTCGCCGTAACCGGAAGGGACAGGACCATCATCTTCCAAGCCCCCTCCAGGGACTGGTCCGGCGAAATCGTTCTGACCGAACCGGAGGGGACGGAAAGCATGAATATCGCCACGTCCTGGAAGGAAAACCGGCGCCGGTTCTATTACAACCGCAAGATTAACGGCCTGATGCCCTCGGGCAAGGTGACCCTGAAGGGGGAGTCCTTCGAGTTTACACCGGAAAACAGCGCGGGGGGGCTGGACTGGGGCCGGGGCGCCTGGACCTATGAGAACCGCTGGTACTGGGGCTCGGCCAGCGGATTCCATGGGGGCGTACCCCTGGGCTTTAACCTGGGTTACGGTTTCTCGGACAGAACGGCCGCGTCGGAAAATATGGTCTTCCACGGCGGCAGGGCCCATAAACTGGAGGAGGTAACCTTTCATTTCGATAGGGATAATTATTACGCCCCCTGGCGGTTCACAAGCTCGGACGGCCGGTTCGAGATGGATTTTATCCCGCGGATCGACCGAAATTCGCTTACGAATCTGGGACTGATAAAATCGGTGCAGCATCAGGTTTTCGGGTATTATTCCGGCCGGATCATCCTGGATGACGGGACGGTCCTTGAGATCCGGGACTTTCTCGGCTTTGCG
This sequence comes from Spirochaetaceae bacterium, assembly GCA_003246505.1. Classification (GTDB taxonomy): domain Bacteria; phylum Spirochaetota; class Spirochaetia; order DSM-2461; family DSM-2461; genus SZUA-368. The sequence goes on from QKAI01000005.1 coordinate 1,086, forward strand.
GAGGATGTCCTTAACCGGTGGTAAACCCCGGCCCTAGGGGATAACAGGCAGGGAAATGCGGAAGGTGGTCCCCTTTTCCACCTCGCTCTCCACGGTGATATCCCCCCCGTGCTCCTTGATGATGCCGTAGACCACGGACAGGCCCAGGCCGGTGCCCTTCCCCAGCCCCTTGGTGGTGTAGTAGGGTTCGAAGATCTTCTCTATCACCTCCGGGGCCATCCCCATTCCCCGGTCGGTGAATTCGACCAGGGCGCGGGCCCCCTCTTCCCGGAGGCGGATGAGAATCTCCCCCTCCCTTTTTTCCATGGCGTGCAGGGCGTTGGTCAGCAGATTCATGATGACCTGATTCAGCTGGGAGGCATCCCCCTTCACCCTGGCGCAGGGCCCCATGTCAAGGTGGAGGCGTATCCCCTGGGGGATGGTGGCGCGGAAGAGCTGGCAGACCTCCCCTATCAGGTCCGCCAGATCGATTTCCGAATTCCTGTGGGGACTCTTGCGGCCGAAGGCGAGAATCTGCCTTACCAGCTCGGCCCCCCTCTCGCTGGCCGCCAGGATGTCCCTCACCCGGGAGACCTCACGACTGTCCGGGGGCAGTTCCTGAAGGAGCAGATCGGCCATGCCCATGATGGGGGTGAGGATGTTGTTGAAATCATGGGCGATCCCCCCGGCCAGGCTCCCTATGGCCTCCAGCTTCTGGGACTGGCGCAGCCGCTCGGCTATTCTTTTCCTTTCCGTTATGTCCGTGGCGATCCCTAAAAGGGAAAGGGGGTCCCCGGCTTCGTTCCTTATCATCTTGGAACGAAAACTCAGAACGCTCTCCCTGCCCCCCTCGGTTCGGAGCACCTCCCCCTGCCACTCCCCCTTCTCCAGGGTATGACGGACGATATCCTCCCCGTCTACTCCCCGGATGGGATCCCGGCGGAGTTCGTTGATTTTCATGCCCATCACCTCCTCCCTCCCCCGGTTCAGGGCGGTGCACTCCGCCCCGTTGGCATAGATGACCCTTCCCTCCAGGTCGGTGGCGATGATCTGATCCTCTATCTGATCCAGCATGAGGGCCTGAAATTTCAGAGCCCTTTCCTGCTTCCTCCTCTCCCCCGCATCCTTGAGGAAGGAGACGACTTCCCTCTCCCTTTCCTGGTACTGCAAGATCACGTCCAGCTCCAGGACCGTACCGTCCTTTCTCCGGTGCTCCGTTTCGAAACGGAGATAACCCTCCCTCCTCAGAAGCCTTATCCGTTCATCCACATCGCCCCGGGAATCAATCCTCTTCAAATCGGTGAGGTTCATGTCCAGAAGTTCCCCTTCCGAATATCCGGTCATCCGCCGATAGGCGGGATTCGACTCAAGGATACGGCCGGCCATATCGGTCCGGAGGAAACCGTCCGGGTAGGAGTTGATGATATTCCGGTACCGCTCCTCGCTCTCCCTCAGGGCTTCTTCTATCCGGTACATCTCGGTGATATCATGCTGGATTCCCACGACCATGAGGGGCTTCCCCCCTTCATCGAACTTGACCTCCCCCCGGGCATGGTGGACCCGTTCCCTGCCGTCGGGAAGTACGATCCGGTAGGTCTCCTCATAGGCGGAGCCCTCCTTCAGGGCCCGGGCCACGGAATCCCTCACCCGTTGCCGGTCATCGGGGTGGACAAGGGTGTAAAAGTATTTTTCCGTGAACCCGTTCCGATCGTAGGGCTGTCCGAAGAGGCGGAAGTACTCCGGGGAGCAGTATGTGTGGTCCTCCCCCACATACCAGGTCCAGCTTCCCAGCCGGGCGATCTCCTGGGCCTCCTCCAGGCTCCGCCGGCTGGCGATGAGCTCCTCCTCCATCCTCTTTCTTTCGGTAATATCGATGTGGGTGCCCACCATACGGACGCCGTGCCCCTTGCCGTCCAGAAGAATATCGGCCCGGGCCAGGATATCCACCCAGTGCCCGTCCCGGTGCTTCATACGGAATTCCGCTTCGAACCGGTCCCGATCTCCCTTCAGCACCTCATCTATAAGGGTGAGGACCCTCACCACATCCTCCGGATGGGTCAGCTTCCTCCACTCCTCGAAATCATCGGGGATGTCCCCCTCCCCGTATCCGAGCAGTTTCTTCCATCCCGGGGAGTAATAGACCTCCCCGGTGGCCATGTTCCAGTCGAAAAGGCCGTCCTGGGTGAATTCCAGGGCCAGCCGCATCCTCTCCTCGTTGAGCAGGAGACTGTCCAGGAGCTCCCGCTCATCCCCCTCCGAATCCACCGTTTCGATCAGAAAGACGACTCCCCCGGCGATCTCACCATCCCGGAGAAGGGGGGCAACGGATATGGTGACATTCTTCTCGCAACCGCTCCGGAGCCGGATTTTCCTGTTTTCGTAACGGTGGGGTATCCCCCGGGAGATAACCCGGTCCACGGGGCAATCCCCGCAGCAGCATGCTCCATCCTCTCCGAAGACTTCGTAGCACCTCATCCCCCTGCCCTCTTCGCAGGACCATCCGGTCAGCCGTTCTGCGGCCCTGTTCATAAAGAGAAGATTCTTCTCCCTGTCCCTCACATAGACAGGCTCGTTCATGCTGTCCAGCATGTCTCTCAATAGGCGGGAATCCTCCAAGTCACTCCTCCGGTCATTTACATCTATTGTAAGCCCTCCGGGGGTTGAAATCAAAGGAAAAGGGACAAACTCCGCATTGACAACATAGCTTTTCCTGCATATAAAAGAAGCATGGACGATTCCCGACAGAATATGGCCGCCTTCCTGTGGCACGCCGCCCTTCTGGCCGTTACGGTGACCTTCACCGATATCAATACGGTATTCCCCGCCCTCATCCTGGGCATGGGGGGAACGAAACTGCACCTGGGGATACTGACGGGCATCATGGTGGGGGTCCCCCTGGCGGGGCAGCTCCTCTTCGCCGGCTTCCTCCATACCCGGCCCCGCAAGAATCCCTACCTGCTCACGGGGATCTACCTGAGGATCCTGTCCCTCGCCCTTTTGACCTTCCTTATCC
>QKAI01000520.1 GCA_003246505.1 Spirochaetaceae bacterium
ATAAGCATGTTCAATTCGGTTGTGAATTTTCTGCTCCTCCTGACCGTTAACTGGATTACGAAAAGAGTGAACGGCTCGGGTATCTTCTAGCAAAGGACTTTAGAATGAATAATACCTATTCCCATTCCCTTCGGAAAACAAAATCTCTCAACGGTGACCGCCTGTTTTATATAGTGTCCGGTGCCATTCTCACCCTCTTTCTCCTGCTTGTGCTCTATCCCTGTATATTCGTCCTGTCATCCTCCTTTTCCTCGGGGAACGCTGTCCAGTCGGGGAAAGTCATCCTGTTTCCCGTGGAATTCAACACCACCGGATATGAGACCGTATTCCAGACGAAGAACATATGGACCGGATTCTTCAATTCCCTCTTCTATACCTTCTTCGGTACCCTCATTAACCTCGCCGTCACGATGATGGCCGCCTATGTCCTGTCAAGAAAGGACTTTGTCGGACGGGACAGGTTTATGCTGTTTTTCACTTTCACCATGTTCTTCAACGGGGGGATTATCACCAACTACCTGCTCATCGTGAAGCTCGGCCTGCACAATACCCGATGGGCCATGCTGCTGCCCGGAGCCATGGGCGTGTACAATATGATCATCGCCCGGACGTTCATACAGCAGAACATTCCCGAGGAGCTCCTGGAGGCGTCCCAGATGGACGGATGCAGCGATATCCGTTATTTCGTCAGCGTCGTGCTTCCCCTCTCCAAATCGGTAATCGCTGTTCTTTCCCTCTTCTACGGCGTCGCCCACTGGAACGCCTATTTCAACGCCATGATCTACCTGAACAGCCGCAGCCTCTACCCCCTGACCATCTTTCTGAAGGAGATACTCATCTCCGGCCAGATCGATCCCGCATCGGTCCAGGATCCGGAGCTTCAGGAGAAGATTTCACAGATCGCCGCGGTAATAAAGTACGCCCTCATAGTCGTCAGCATGATTCCCGTATTGATCGTATATCCGTTCATACAGAAGTATTTCGTCAAAGGGGTTACCATCGGGGCTGTTAAGGGCTAGCCCCTCCTATCCAAAGAAAGCCGATCTGATACTCTTCATGGGGCAGAGCAATATGGCCGGAAGAGGGGAGGCCGGTATATGAGAGCCGGGAATGAAGACGGGATGTCCTATGGGGAATATAAGCTCCACTGAATGAACTGTGGAGCAAGGTGAGCTCATGGCATTCCTGCTGGTGAGAATAGGCTATCGGAGGGATGATCCTCTGTTATATAATGAGATAAAAAGGACTCAGATTGATTACTGCCGGGAGATTTCCCCTATGCATCTACACACAGGACGCCTATAATCGTATCGGCGAAGAGGCTGGTCTGGCCTCGGCCCGGATCATGGGTTCCGAAACTCTATACCCAGCTGTCCAGGGAGTTCGAAGTTTCCAAAAGAACAATACAGAGGGATATGGAAGCAATTATTCTGGAGGGAATCCCCGTTTTTCGGAAAGGGGAATCCGGGGGTGACACAGAATCCTTGACACCTACGGCTTTTCAAAGCAATCGGCTCGAAACAAGGATATTGACTATATAAATCAGGCCCAGGAAACGCGGAACCATCGAATCTTGAAGCTTGTACGTATGGAGGAATTTAAAACGGGCAGAACCTTTTCCTGGCATTTTCCATGGGAATCCGGCTGATATATTTGATTCCCAGTTCGCAGAAAGTGGCAGTATGGCCACATCGGTTCAATTAACCTACAGCGGTTCCTCCCTTTAGGCTGTAAAAGAGTATCTTCCCGTTCAGAACCTGATCCGGGTAGAGAATACCTTCCGAGGATCGGCTGGGGTTATTGAAGAAGAACGATTTTGGTTTGCCTTTGTACTCAGTCTTGGGGACTGTATCCATATTGTTTCCCAGGCAAATTTACAGAACAAATCATTGAACAGGCTGCGTCAATAATCAAAAAATACTAATGAATTCAAAAACCTGACAGACTGTTGCCGGGAATACTCCTCCATTCTATTGGAATCATATATCCAAGGAGATTATATGATGGAAACCATACCGGAAAAAGTTAATCGAGCCCTGTTCAATTTTCACTCAACCGGAACTGATTCCCGGGAACAGGCCCCATTTTTCGAAAAGATAGCGTCCCTGTTGCCTTGGGCATAGGGGTGAGGGAGGGAAATACTGGTTTGTCTTTTCCATGGAGGTGCCTTTGCTCTCTCTACCGCCATGATGAGGAGTGCGACCCCTTCGGGAAAATAATACTCTTTGAGCTTTATTTATTGGAAGCCTATTATCGGGCTCGGTCGGTTATAACCCCCATACAGTGGCATTTTGTATTGATAATGAGCATATTAGGAACAGAACGATGGGGGTATAAACGGATGAGGAATTCGCCAAGTTGGGAATGAACCCCCAGAAAGGTGATATAAATGGAGAATGATACTGTCTGATACTTTCCTTCCATCCATGGCCCAATCCGGAGGCAGATGCACGGCCATACTCAACTCCAGATTCTATGCTTTGAGGAAACAGAGAACGACGGCGTATTTTTGAAGGGAAGACTGCTCATTCAGGATTTACCGGTGTATGCGCCACTCCATTGTGCATGACCGCATGATGCACTTCGGGGCGGGGTCCTTGTGCTTCCTCTTCTTGATTTATCGGGCATATTGATTTGGCTTCAGGTCTATACGGGATGGGTATTAAGCTGGGAATTGTGAAAATCATCCGCCCCTGGGGAGGTACTCAGAACATCCTTTCCAGTAAGGCCACCGATGTGGCCACACAGGGGTCGCAGACGCTTTGCTTCAGTCCCTTCTCCTGGAAATAGGCTTCCCCCTCCTCGGTCAGAAAGTCGCAGCCCGTGAGTTGACGGCAGACCGGGGAGCCGTGCTTCTCTGCGAATTCCCCGGTGAAACGGCGGATCTCCCCGTACAGGAAGCCCCTCTCTTCCTTGCTCTCCGCCGGGGGTGTCATCAGGCCCATGACCAGATAGGCCCCGGTCAGGGCCCCGCAGGTGTTCTGCAGCCGTCCCATTCCGGCTCCGAAGGAGGAGGCGGCCCTTTTTAACTGATCCTCGCTCAGGTCCAGCTTATCCTGAAACGCCAGAACCACCGACTGGGCGCAGCTGTTGCCGCTGTTGAAATACTCCAATGCCTTTTCCCTTCTGTCCATAAAACCCTTCCTTGCTCCGGTTTAGGATCCCATTATAGAGTATTCCGCTTAAATAATAAACATCCCGATCTCTCCTGGTGATAAATCTATCCCCCGCGGGGTTGTCAACATTTATTGCCATGCCCCTATCCTATCTTAACCCTCTGACTGGGAAGCTCTATCCACCCTGGCTTATAATTCATAGGTAGTGATTCTCTGAAAGCAAAAAAAAGATAGTTCATGCTTATCCCTGGGGGTTAACGCCTTATCATCCCCAGGAATGTAGAAATGGGCAAGACATTCCTTTGCCACGGTTCATGGCCTAATATAGAGGATAGAGGCGGCCCTCAGGCCATAGGAAGCAGGTTCTCGTCCCCCGGGGCGACCAGGGCTTGGTTCTGCTTCTGGTACTCCCTGGGGGACATGCCCACCACACGCCTGAAGAGGCGGGAGAAGTAGCAGGGGTCCCGGTATCCCAGCTTGTAGGACACCTCGTAGATGAGCATGTTGGTCATCTTCAGATACTTGCAGGCCTGCTGGATTTTCAGATGGATGAAGTAATCCATGGGGGAACGGTTCGTGTATTTCTTGAAAATAAGGCTGATATAGCTTTTGGAGAGGTGCATGTCCCCGGCGATCTCCTCCAGGGTCAGATCCCCGTCCAGCCGGGAGATCATGTAGCGGATCACCTTGGTCAGCCGGTGGTTCTGCCGGTCCATCTCGGAAAATTTCTCCTTCAGGTAGATGTCCGACAGAATCAGGGAGGTCAACTGGGAGGCGTAGATGTAGTTGCCCAGGGTGTAGTTGTGTTCCAGAATGTCTATCAGCTGGGTGAAGAGGTACTGGAGGGCATTGTTTTCGGTCGGGGTGGTGAGGCGGATGATCCTCTTCTCCCCGAGGGGATAGAGGGGGCAGTTCTCCCCCCGGAAGTGGACCCAGAGAATGCTCCAGGGATTCTCCCT
>QKAI01000102.1 GCA_003246505.1 Spirochaetaceae bacterium
GGGGAAGGGTGGCAATAATGTCACCCAGGGTGAAATCCTCACGGTAGCTGTCCATGCGGCCGGATTTCTCGCACCAGATATGGAAAAGCCCCTTCCCCCCTTCCCCGTCGGTGATGAGGAGCAGCTTCAAGAGGGCGGTAAGGGTGTTCAGGGGGTCCCGCACCTGGGCGGGATGGGTGATGTTGCCCCCGTTGGAGCCTTCCCCCAGAATGGGAACGACCAGGCCCCTCTCCCGCAGGGAAGCGGCCAGATTGACCACGTTGGCTTCCCCCACCTCGGCCCGGAAGACGCGTGCCCCCAGAGCTTCCGCTATCCGGTCGACGCGCATGCTGGTGGGGCCGTTCACGGCGACCGCGGTACGGGACATCTCCTCCCCGGCGTAGACGAGGCCGGTCAGTTCGGAAAGGACCGAGAGGGCGAAGACTTCCTGGGCTTCCAATATCTCCGCCCGCCCCGATTTTTCGTTATAGTAGACAAGATTGCCCCGGTCCCCGTCGCAATCGGGAACATAGCCCAGAAGGTAGGCCGGGTCTTCGGCCCGGGCCTTCTCCAGTTCCCGGCGGCAGAGACCCAGGGACATCCCCTCCGGCACGATGCGGTGGACGAAAAGACCCGGCTCGTCGTTCAGGGATTTCACCTTCAGCCCCAGGCCGGAAAGGTAATCCCGGTCTATGGAAAGGGACCGGGCGCTGCCGTTCTGCTCGGCGATGATGCCCAGGGGACGGGCGGCGATTTTTTCCCGGAGAAGGGAGAAAAACGCTTTCTGCTCTTCCTTCTTCTCTCTGCCCGAAGCCACCCGCCGGGAAAAGGCGTAGTAGCTGTCGTAGGAGGCGGTTTTGTTCTGTTCCGTCTCTTCCAGCACGGCCTGGACCTTACCGTCGGGAGCGCCCTGGAGCAACTTTTCGATCCGATCAAGAATCTCCCCGTTATCCATAAGGGATCTGTACTCTCCGATGAGGAGGGCCGCGTCGTCCCCGCCGATGACCCCCCCGCCCAGGCCGAATTTCACCCCGTTATGGCCCACCGGATTGTGGCTCGCGGAGATGTAGCAGAAACCGGAGAGCTTCGACGAGGTCCCTGCCCAGGCCATGATCTCCGGGGCGGCGCAGACGCCGGTGTAGCTGACCACGATGCCCCGTTCCAGGAATACCGGTATCATCGACTCGGCGATGGCCGGACCGGTGGGGCGGCTGTCAATTCCCAGGGCGATATGGGGGGATGTCCCTTTCCGTTCCCGAAGGAAGTCGGAAAAGACCCAGGCCATGGCGGCGGAGAGAATCCGGTCTTCCCGGGTTATTTTTGCGGTGAGGCTCTCCTCGTTGCCGTCGGCGGCGAAGACTTTTCTCCAGCCCGAGGCGGAGAGGATCATCGGCTCCAGAGCCGACCGGATTTTTTTCTGGTCCATGGGGACTCCTGTTGTATGGTCTCTATTCTTCAAATGTAGCGCAAAGGAGGTGTTTTGGCCAGATCTGCCATTTGCGCCGCGATCACTTCCACCAGATCCTCCGGTGAAATAAACAGCTGCAAGCCCCTCGCCCCGGCGCTTACGTAGATCCGTTCGTAGAGCAGGCAGGTCTCATCCAGGAACGTGGGAAAGGACTTCTTCATCCCCACGGGGGAACAGCCCCCTCTTATGTAGCCGGTCAGGGGGAGGAGTTCCTTCATGGGAATCAGGTCGGCCTTCTTCTCCCCCGCCGCCAGGGCCGCCTTCTTCAGATCCAGGTCGCAGATCCCCGGTATGACGCAGACGAAGTGCCCTCCCGACGCTCCCCGGAGGACCAGGGTTTTGAATATCATCTCCCCCTGGATCCCGGTTTTCGCCGCCAGAGCCCGGGCGCTCAGGTCCGATTCGTCCACGTCGTACTCCAGCAGGGAGAAGGGGATCTTCCGGTTTTCCAGCAGACGGACCGCATTGGTCTTTCCCGTGCCCAAGGATTCAGGCCTTCCGGGTGAAGGTTTTGTCCATGGACTCCCGGGATTTCAACTTCCGGCAAGACTGGCAGAAGAAGGTGACCGCCCCGCAATGGGATTCCATCTCCGGTTTCCCATGGCAGATTTCGCAGGAAAAGTCCACTTGCCATTCAACGCCGCATGACTTGCAGGCATAGCTGTTGCCGCCCCCGTCCAGTTTCCCCTTGCATTCGGGACATTCCATTTTTTCCCTCCTCCCAAAAACAAAAGGGCTGCCCCCGAAGAGACAGCCCCCTATTAAGATAACCCGTCGGAAATGGTTATTTCATCAGGATCTGAGCGAGCTCTGCCATTCTGTTGGAGAAGCCCATCTCGTTGTCGTAGAAGGAGGTCAGCTTGACCTGGGTGTTTTCGCCGGCAGCTACGACGACGACGTTGTCATCCATAACCATGGAGGTGTAAGCTTCGCCTACGCAGTCTCTGGAACATTCGTAGTAGTCGCCCACGTACAGAACGTGGCCGGTGGGGGACTGGGCGTTGATGGCTGCGGCATTCTTCTTCATGGCGGCGATCAGCTCTTCTGCGGTTACCTTGCCCTTGAGCAGGTAAACAACCTCTACAACGGATCCCGTATCGGTGGGTACGCGAAGGGCGGTACCGTTCAGCTTGCCGTTCAGGTGGGGGAGAACCTTGCCCACGGCTTTGGCCGCACCGGTGGAAGCGGGGATGATGTTGTTCAGGGTCGCTCTGTTCTTGGCGCCGCCGAAGAAGTCGGCCACTCTCTGGGTAGCGGTGGCGGCGTGGGTGGTGCACATCAGGCCGGAGATGATCTCGAAAGATCCGTCGATAGCCTTGGTCATGGGGGCCAGACAGTTGGTGGTGCAGGAAGCGTTGGAAACGATGACTTCCTTGCCGGTCAGGTCGTCGGCGTTTACGCCGATAACGATGGTCTTGGTATCGTCGTTGCAGGGAGCGGAAACGATGACCTTCTTGGCGCCTGCGTTCAGGTGGGCCTGGGCCTTTTCCTGGGTCAGGTAGAAACCGGTACACTCGAATACCACGTCTACACCGTGCTTGCCCCAGGGGATGTTGTTAGCGTCTTTTTCCGCATAAACAGTTACTTTGTGATTGCCGATCTTGATGACGTTCTCGCTCTCAAGGGAAACTTCTACGGGGAATCTTCCGTGGATGGAGTCTTTGGGAAGAGCCTTGGCGATGAGTTCGGCAGATACCAGGTCGTTACCGGCAACGATTTCGATCTGATCGTTGAACTTTTCAACGATAACTCTCATGACGTTCTTTCCGATACGTCCCATTCCGTTAAAACCAACTTTAATTTTAGCCATGTAAATCTCCTCTAAACTATAGACCTTAACAAGTTCTGTTTCTGATTATTACGGGTAATGTAAGATCTTAATTAGTATTATGTTTATGTGATTGCTATTGTCAATACTCTAGAGGAAATTGGCTCTTTTTGAAAGCGGTTTGAAGCTGAAATTTCCAAAAAAGAGTATTTTTTTACTGATTAAACCGTCCCGATGATCGGCAGGGTCTCCTAATGTCCCTTCGTGGGGGGGAATCGCTTCTGCCGCTCCCCTCAGGCGAAGCGTTTTCTCAGAAGGACCAGGAATCGGAACAGCGCCAGGGATAGGATCAGTATGAAAAGCCACATGACACCCGTGCCCCACCGGTTTACGATAAGCCCCGACAGGAGGGGGGACAGGGCCCGGCCGGCACCCTTCGTGGTCAGGAAGAGGCTGGAGAAACGGCCCCTGTGATTGATGGGGCTTCTGTTGGCCACAAAGACTCCGGAGTTCACCGCGTCCAGAACTTCCCCGGTGGTCCAGAGCAGGGTGGAGGCGTAGAAAAGGAGGGGCGAGGGCACGGGCAGGATCAGCAGGCCGAAACCGGCGCCGTAGAAGAGAATCCCCAGGGATATCTGACCCAGGGGCGGCCGGTTCCGGAGCAGATGGTTCAGGAGGGGCGACAGGGCGAGGACGGTGACCGCGTTAAGGGACATGATGTAGCCGAACAGCCGGGGGCTGTCTCCGGAAAAGAGATGCTTCAGATGGAGGGGCAGGGTGAAGGAGTGCTGGGAGTAGATGAAAGCGGCCAGAAGGGACAGGGGGAGAAAGCGGAGAAGCAGGGGGTTCTCCCTTAAT
>QKAI01000210.1 GCA_003246505.1 Spirochaetaceae bacterium
CTCCGCGATCAGCTTGAGTTCCAGATTGTTTCCCAGGGAGATGATGCTGGTGGTGAGCTGCTTGTTGAAGCCGTCCTTGTGCACGTCCCGGATAAAGGCCTTGTCGATTTTCAGATAGGTCACGGGGAAGAGGTTCAGATAGCTGAGGCTGGAGTACCCGGTGCCGAAGTCGTCCAGGGCTATCTGGACGCCCATCTCCCGCAGCTGTTCCATTTTTCTCTGGGCCAGGTGGGGATTGGCCATGAGCATGGTCTCGGTCAGCTCCACCTTCAGATAGGAAGGGTGTATCCGGCTCTTTTCCAGAATCTCCCGGAAGTCGAAGATGAAATGGTCCAGGCCGAACTGGTAGGCGGAGATATTGACCGAGACGGTGAAGTCCCGGTACCCCTTCCCGTACCACTCGGCGATCTGCCGGCAGGCTTCCTGCATGGTCCAGCGGCCTATCTGGGCGATGAACCCGTTCTCCTCGGCCAGGGGGATGAATTTGTCAGGGGGGATGAGGCCGCTCTCCGGGTCCATCCATCGGATGAGGGCTTCGAACCCGAAGAGCCTGCCCGTGGAGGCGTCGATCTGGGCCTGGTAGTAAAGCTTGTACCGGCCCATTTCCAGGGCCCGCTTCATCTTGGAGGAGATGCTGATGCGGGAGAGTATGTCGTTGTTGATGTTGTCGTTGAAGGTGACGATATGGTTCCGCCCCTGGTTCTTGGCCTGGTACATGGCCAGCTCGGCGTTCTTGATGAGAATGTCCAGATCCCGGCCGTTGTCCGGATAGAGGGCCACCCCCATGCTCACGGTGATGGTCAGGGGCTCCTTGCGCACGGTCAGGGGGAGCTCCATGGTCTTCTTGAGTTTCTCCGTGATGCGGCCCAGCTGGCGCAGATCGTTCAGGTCCGCGTAGATGAGGGTGAACTCGTCCCCCCCCATCCGGAAGAGGGAGTCGGTCTTGCGGATGGTCCCCTTGAGCCTCTCCGCCACGGCCCGGAGCAGTTCGTCCCCCCGGTTGTGACCCAGGCTGTCGTTGATATCCTTGAAGTTGTCCACGTCCATGTAGACCACGGCGATGCGGGTTCCGTTCCGCTCCGCCCGGGAGATCTCCACGTTGAGCACTTCCATGAGATTGTACCGGTTGGGGAGGCCGGTCAGCTGGTCGTACAGGGCCAGCCAGTTGAGCTGTTTGTTCTGCTGCTCGATCTCCATCCGGCTCTGGCTGATCTCCTCGATGCTCCGCCTGTATTTGGCCGTGAGGATCTCCAGTTTGGTCAGCACGTCCGACAGGAGCTGGGCCTGGGAGAGCCCTTCTATGAAGATGACGATGAAGAGGGAGAAGCCGGCTATGGGCCCGTGGGTGAAGACGTCGTTGTAGAACAGGACGTCGTAGATAAGACAGAGGATCATGAAGGTGATCTCCCCGATGAGCCGGAGGGAGGCCTGGCTCGGCTCCCGGGCGCTGCGGTAGAAGAAATAGAGCAGGTAGATCGCATAGACGAAGGAGTAGTACTGGAAGAAGGGGAGCAGAAAGGAGTAGAGGCTCATGGGAGTGAAGAGGATGATGAGCCCGTAGAAGTAGAGGGGGATGGGGATGATCCAGGAGAACCACCGCACCTTGAAGCGCTTCATCAGGGATTCCACGTAGTAGATGAAGAAGAACACCGACGTGATGAAGGTGAGGTATTCGATCTTCTTGCTGACGTATACCGCCCCTTCGCCCAGGAGGATCTCCAGCTGGGAGGTATTGGTGAGCCCCGTTCTGAGGCCCAGGGCCAGGCAGAGGAGGGAGAACCAGAGGGTGACCCGGTCCGAGGGGCGCTTGACGTAGTGGGCCATGTAGAGGAAGAAGAAGGTGAAGGCCATTCCCATGATGAAGATGTCCACCGAGGCGAGGAGGCGGTAGGGCCTCATGACCGCTTCGCTGCCGCCCAGGATTATCCGCTTGCTCAGGCCGCTCTGGCGGTGATGCCAGTTGGAGACTTCCAGGGTGAGGTTGAATTTCTCCTCCGGGGGCTGGAAGATGACCGGGCCCCGGTTGAGCCCCGGGCGGGCTCCCTCCTTTTCCAGGCTGACGATGCCGGTCCGGAAGACCTCCCGCCCGTTGATGGACAGGCGCACCGCCTGGATGTTCTCCACGATGCGGAGAGCCATGAGGCCCTCGTATCCGGCGGGATCGATGGTCAGCTGGTAGGTCCCCGCTCCGAAGCGGCTGTTGTTCCTGTCCTCCCAGACGGAGGGGAGATAGAGGTATTCCGGCTGCCCCGACGTCCAGGGTTCCGACGAAAGGACTCCCGGGTAGAAAACCCATTCCCCCTCCAGGGAGAAGGCCTTCGTCATGTCCGCATCCTTAAGGCTCAGAAAACCCTTTACCACCGGGGGATCGTCTCCGGCAAAAAGCCGAACCGACATGAGGAGAAGAAATATCGGGGTTAAGAGTTTTCCCTTGTTCACGGATTAACTTTAACCGATAGGCGGAATTTTTTCAAATACTATTTTGGGCTCTTTTACAGATTCCTCTCCGCTTCGTAGTCGGAGGAGAGCCGGTTCAGAAGTTCCGTAAAACGGGCTTCCGTTCCGATCTTGAAAAGGTCCAGGATCTTTTTCTCTATCTGCTCGAAGGAGAAGGAGCCCTTTTCCAGATTGGCCAGGCAGTTGGCAAGGTAGATGCAGTAGACGATGGCCTTGTTCTGGGAACGGCACTGGAGGGGGATGTGGTGGTATTTGATGGCGTCCACCAGGGAGGGGGGGAAATTCCACTTCTCCGCGATGCGGGCGCCCACTTCGGAGTGGTTGTATCCGGCGGCCATGTCCTCCAGAAGCTGGGCGGAAAGGCCCTTGTCTATGGAGAAATCCCGGATATGGTCGATCAGCTCCGGGCGGACGCCCTGAAGGACGATGAGGCCGATGTCGTGGAGGATTCCCCCCAGGTAGGCATCGTCTATGACATCCTTCTTCTTGGTGATGTTACGGGCCAGGGCGTAGGCGTAGAAGCCCACCCGGTGGGAGTGCTCCCACATGTAGCTCTCGTGGTCGGAGATGTTGAGGATCTTCTCGGTCCCGTAGGAGTAGAGCATGTTCTTGATGCCCCGGAATCCCAGGAGCATGACCGCGTCGGGAATGTTGCTGACCCGGTTGGGGAGCATGAACTGGGCGGAATTGACCGTCTTGAGAAGGTCCGCCGCCAGGGCGGGGTCCGAGTTGATCCGCCGGGCGATATCTTCGATCTCCGAATCGGGATCGTTGATGAGCCTCTGCACCTCGGTGATGTTCTCGGGGAACTGGGGCAGCATGTCTATGGCGCCCACGATCTCGTCCACGATGGTATCCAGAAGGGAGAAGCGCTCCCCGCTCAGGGGGATGATGAGGGAGGCCACCGTCTCGCCTCCCTCCCCCTCTATTTCGAAGGCCTCCTCGTCGAAGCCCATCTTCTTAAGCATGAGCACGAGGATGACGATGCCCAGGCCTGCCCCTTCCGAGTCGTCTAGGACTTCGGCGAAGGCCTCTTCCAGGGAGTTGAAAGCCCGGGCCCGGGCGATTCTGTCGTAGACGCGCATCTGCTCGGTCCGGTTGATTTCCACGTTGTTGCGGATGGTTATCTTGAACATGCCCCCGGCCACCATAAAGGTGAATTTGATGTAGAATCCCTTCTCCTTCTGCTTATTCAGGTAGTAGTCCAGATTGCTGAGGGTCTCCTCCTTGAAGTCCGCCATGCCCCGGCGGTAATCGATCATATCCTCTATGTCAAGATTCTTATCTTCGAAATAGACCCGCTTGGTGTTGGCTTTCTTGGCGTTGACCGCCAGTTCCTTCATGCAGTAGGCCAGGGGGTCCTTGTATTTGCCCAGCGTGAGTTCGTCCAGGTACATGCCCAGAATTTCTTCCAGCTGCTCCTCGGTCTCCCGGGGGAGCTTATATGTGGTAATGGTCAGGGGAAAGGAGAGGCGTATCGCCTTTTTAACCTTTTCATTTAACTGAGTAGATGACATGCATGACTCCGAACTTTATTCTATATTAATTAAGTAAAATAATAATCTAAAATAACGCAAAATAAAAGCAAAAAAGGGAAAATCAG
>QKAI01000073.1 GCA_003246505.1 Spirochaetaceae bacterium
TTTGGAGACACCCTTGAGTAGGACAGCGACCTGATCGGACAAGGATTACTCCGAATCGTCCAGGGCATAGCGGCCGGAAAGGAACTGCTCCATCTGGAAACGGATTTTTTTCCGGACCTCCTCGGGCACATGCTTCATATAGGCCTCTTCCGTTTCCTCTATCAGGACGTAGCCGTTTTGAATATTCCCCTCCCGGATATCTCCCGGTTCCAGAGAACCGTCGAGAATGGCCAGGACCATCTCCTCTGCGGCCTTCTCCTGCCGGAGCACGGCGCTGCCCAGAATCACCCCGGGGGCGGCATCGGTGCCCGGGGAATCGAACCAGACGATATATTTCCCCAATTTCTTAGCGGCCGTAATGACGCCCTGGTTGGCTCCCCCCGCGATGGGCAGGATCACATCTACCCCGCTGCGGTACATGCTTTCCGCCAGTTCCGTACCCTTTGCCGCATCGTACCAGTTGCCCACCACCCGGAAATCCAGGCTGAACCGGGGATCAACGCTTTTCATTCCCATTTCGTATCCGGGGACAATGGATTTCTCCATATCCGGATAGGTCTGTCCCGCAATCAGCCCCAGCTTGAACTCCCCGGAGAGATTTTTCAGCTCCGACAGGGCCGCCTGGGCCGCCAGATAACCGGCCATGAAAGCTTGCTCCCTGTGGTTGTAGGCAAAGACGGTCTGGCTGTCATCGGAGACATTCTCCCCGTCAAGGACGAGGAATTGCTGGGCGGGAAAATCCTGCTTCACCTCCCGGCAGAGGGAAGAGAGGGCCGGATTGGAAGTTACGATAAGGCTGAAGGCCCCCTCGGAGGCGACGGCGGCCAAACGGTCCTTCCACTCGCCCTGGTTAAAGCCCGCCTCCACCGTGGTCACAGGTATGGACAGTTTCTCCGCCGCCAGGCGAACGCCCCGGTCCATCTGCTCATAGGTGGGGCTTCCGTCCAGAACGCCGGGCACAAAGACGGCGATGCTGTAGGCGGACGACGGCCCCGCCTCACGATCCCCCCCGGCATAAAGAACCGGTGCGGCGGATAGGAGCAAAAACATCAAAGCAAAAATGTTTTTCTTGATAAACGACATGGAACCTCCCTGCTTTGGGAAAACATGGGAGGAGAATTCCAACTGTCGGGCAGAGACTGCCCCAGATTTCCTTCTCCCATCCTGACTGTAACAGTCGGCACCGGAATTTCACCGATTCAACCGCTTTGTTGGAATTAAGCGGGTCGCGGGCTTTAACCGCCGGTAAGGAATTGCACCTTGCCCCAAAGGAATAAATAATTTTTTATAAGATAGTATCAGCGTGGCAAATTGTCAAGTATCTCAGGCTTCCCGATAAACATGGCGCCGGTACGAACCTTGCCTCCCCCCAGGATGTGACCCTTATAAGCCCTCTGCAGGGAGGTTCTCTCCGGCCAGTCCTCCGGATTTTCCGAGGACGTCCCCATGATAAAGGGAACCCCTTCCCTCTCGCTCCAGGATACAGGATAAAGAGAGACCCGTTCCTGCAGCCTCACCAGATGGGAATCGGAGGGAAGGAAGAGGGGAAGGTCGGGGCTGAATATCCAGGAGACGCAGACAACCGCTTCCGCCGGACGGTCGGGGAACCTCTCTCCAAAAAAATTCAGTCCCCCGATCCAGGAATCCCGGCAGGCCTCCCATGTCATCGCCCCCCCTCCGGGTATGTGCATATCCAGAACCCACGGATCTCCCCCCAGCTTTTCGGGAAAGGATTCGTGAACCTCGGAGGATTTACGGAGCATGTATTCGAAGCGGCCTATCTTGAAAAGGACACCCCCCATGGGATGGAGAAACCAGTAGATGGCTCTCTTTACGGTGCCGGGGACTCCCGCGAAAAAAAAGTAATCCCTCGATTTCGTCCCCACGCCGCGACAGGTTTCCCGGGTTATCTCTTCGGGGATTCCCATCTTCCCGTGGACTTCCCTGATTGTTCTGACGGCAAGCAGGGAAAGGAAGATATAGAAATCCGGCCGGGGGATTCCCTTCACCACCGGGTCGGGCCAGTCAGAGAAATCCGGGTTTTCCCCGGTCTCCGCAAAATACCGGCAGGCCTTGATAAAAAAATCCCCAAGCCCGTCACCCCGGCGGATCTGAGCTCCCAGTTCCAGGAGGCCCCCGATCCACTCTCCGGGGAGATCCAGATAGGGATAGAGTTCATCGATTTGATCCTGTCCCGCCAGGGAGAGATAGTTCCTGTCCAACGGGAACTAACCCCTGTAGCCTTTCGGATTCAGGGACTGCCATTTCCAGGCGCTGGCCACCATCTCCTCAAGGCCGAGCTCCGCCTCCCAGCCCAGCTCCCTTTTCGCCAGAGTCGGATCTCCGTATACGGTGGCAATATCCCCGGAACGGCGGGGTCCGAATTCGTAGGGAACCGGATGGCCGCAGATGCGGGAAAAAGCTTCAATCATCTCCAGCACGGAGTAGCCCTTTCCCGTTCCGATATTGAAAATGGAAACACCGCCCTTGACCTTCAGCCTCTCCAGGGCTTTGACATGGGCCTTCGCCAGATCCACCACGTGGATATAATCGCGCACCCCCGTACCGTCGGGAGTGTCCCAGTCGTTACCGAAAACCATCACCTTCTCCCTGATGCCCGCGGCGACCTGGGAAACGAAGGGCAGAAGGTTATTGGGGTATTCCGGATCTTCCCCGATACGCCCCGAATCATGGGCCCCCACGGGATTGAAGTACCGTAGGATAGTCACATCCCAGCCCCTGGCCTTTGCCGCGTCCATGAGGATCTGCTCCATCATCAGTTTGGTCTGCCCGTAGGGATTCGTGGCATGGACGGGAAAATCCTCCCTGACGGGTACCGTAGCGGGATCCCCGTATACCGTGGCGGAGGAGGAGAAGACAAGCTGTTTCACACCCTTCTCGTCCATCACCCTATAGAGGTTGAGAGAGCCGGTGATATTGTTCTCGTAATACATAAGGGGTTTCGCCACCGATTCCCCAACCGCCTTGAGGGCGGCGAAGTGGATAACGGCTGTAATATCCGGTTCCCTATCGAACAGGGCTCTCAGTTCCTCGATATTTTTAAGATCCACCTCATAGAGGGACAATTCCTTCCCGGTCAGTTCCCCAACCCGTCTCACCGCCTCCCGGGAGGAGTTGCAGAAATTATCCGCTAGGATCAGGTCATATCCTTCTTTGACTAATTCCACATTGGTATGGGAGGCAATATACCCCGCCCCACCGGTTATCAGAATCTTACCCACTTAAATTCTCCTATGTTTTTTTTCCATAATAGCTTTATTTTCCCCTTTTTTCCAGTTCCACCACCAATACGATTATACCAAACGTCCTATTGCGATTTTATTCTTTGGGTATATATTGTAGGTATCTACTATTTCAGGAGAGAGTATGAAACGCAGTTTAATTTTCCTTATTCTAGTATTCTGTATTGCCGGAATGGGCCTTTCCGCAAGGTCTTCCTATTCCAAGGCCGTGGGCGGCGCCTTTTCCTACGGTCTGGATACGGGTACGGGGGGAAGCGGGACTTTCCTTTTCAGCATCCCCCAGGTCCCCTTCACCATGGTCGGAGTCAGTCTGAGATCCTCCGGGGATTCCTTTAACCTGGGCATCACCGATGACTACTGGTTCTACCACGACAATCTGACCGGCATACTGAATCTTTATATGGGCATAGGCTTCTACGGCGGCATCGCCTCCTACGATAACGAGGTAGCCCTGGATTTCGGCGGCCGCGTTCCCATCGGTCTTCAGGCCTTTCTTTTAAAACCGCTGGAACTCTTCATAGAGATTGCCCCCACCGCCTATGCCAATATCACCCCGACCTTCAGCTTTCCCCAATTCAGCGTTCAGGGTGCCTTTGGGGTGAGGTTCTGGTTCTAAAGAGAGTCTCTCCGGTCGAATCCCGATAAATAAAAAAAGCACCCTCACGGGTGCTTCCGTTGATCGACGCGGGATTCTTCTCCCCTCATCCCCGTCCTGGGGACTCGGTACGAACCGCCTGCGTTCCTAAACCGGCTTCCTGCCGGTTTGCG
>QKAI01000090.1 GCA_003246505.1 Spirochaetaceae bacterium
CCGACCAGGTCAAGGCCACCCTCTCCAGCTCCGGCAAGGCGGATATCCTTTTCGGGAAGCTCCGGGCCGATTGCCTTCTCCCCGACAGGGTTCCCGCTATCATCCATCCGGAGGAGCTGAGCCCGGAGAAACTCAAGAATCTTTATATCGATTCGGTGGGGCAGGCTATTCTGAAATTCGAGCCGGCGGGCAAAGAAGCCGCCCTGGTCCGGACGGCCCTTCCCGTGGTTCAGGCCCTGTTTGAAAGCGCCGGATCGGAATCCGCCCAGCTTACCTCTCCCCAGGAAAAGGGAGCGGGGGAGTGGAAAAGGATGCTGCGGGGGCTCTCCGGAGATGAGGAGGATACCCTGGTGCTGTTCTCCTTCAACTGCGCCACCCTGCTGGAGATCCTCTCCCGTGAGGGCGGTTCTCTGGCGGGGGTGAGCGGAGAGATTGCCGCCCTGATCGGGAAGAAGATTAAAGTCCCCGGAGAACAGGCGGAGGATTTCCTCTATTCGGTGCATTACTACGATCAGGGCTGTTTCTATCTGCCCTACAAGCTGGACATCTCCCCCGGCGACCGGGCAAAGGCTGCGGAAATGCATGAAGCCATGCTGCTTTGCGACAGGAGGGAGGTGGATTTCTTCTTTTCCGAAAGGAAACGTCTGGAAGAGATCCTTCGGGCTCTGAGTGAGGGAACCCTCTGGGAGGAGATCCGCAGTGCGGAGAGTCGCACCCTGGCGGAAAAAACGTCCCCCCCCGCGACGGCTACAGCCGCCCCCTCACCTCCATCGTCCGGACCGGCGGCGGCATCGCCGGCGGCCGTACCATCGGGAAGCCCTGCCCGGGCGGGCGCAGCCGGAAGGGGCTCGGGGAAAAGCCGACGGCTCTGGCCCCTGCTGCTTCTCCTGATACTTCTTGCCGGGGCCGGCCTCTTCGCCGGATACGATTATTTCTTCCGGGGCGGTGACTCCCTGATCCGGATGACCCTTGCCGGGGGAGGGGACAATCCCTCCGTGACGTCTTCTCAGAGAGATGGGAACAGCCCAGGGCAGGGGGGAAGCGGAGATACCCCGGAGGGGGTAATTGAGGGCAGCAACGGGGGCAGCGGATCCGATTCCGGAGTGGTCCCAACGGGATCGGATCCGGAGGGAACCGGAGCGGAAGAGGCCGGTAGCGGAGAAGGGTCTCTCACCGAAGATAATGGTGCCGGAACGGACCGTATCGTCCCCGATTCTTCCCCCCTGTCCGATAAGGATTCGGTGATTATCCCCTCGGAGGACGGGAGTATGGCTCCCCAGGTTGTTCTTTCTGAGACGGAGGATACCCTGGTCCGCAAGCCCTTTACCCCCAGCGAAACGTTCCTTGAGAACTTTATCGCGGGAGGCATAAGGATCACCATGGCCGATATACATCTCAAGGCTAACGCCATCGCGGTTATTAACGGCTACAGGGATCTGGGATTCCATAAAGTAGAAGGAAAGGATCCGACGATTATCGAACCGGGTCTTGTTCTGAAAATCCCCGGAAATTTGACTTATAGAGTGGTAAAGGACGATAATATCTGGTATATAGGGGCCCGTCTACTTGAAAGTGAGCTCATCCAGTACACCGGGGAATTTGAAAAATTAAAGGCCGTATACGAAAGGGAGATGCAGGCCGGCGGTAAGGGCGATAACGCAGTAAAGGAGATGGAAAGGCTTATCGAGAGCAGCAACTGCGAAAATTTCAGAAAAGAAGTAAAAAACTGGCTAAATACGCGCTAAAATCACAGGTATGAACGGGGAAGACGTCAAAAAAAAAAAACTTGTTATGTTTTTTTTGAAATTGAGGTTATACTGGTTTATATTTGTTTTTTAGATAATCCTACACTAACAAAACATTAAGAGGAGACGATTATGGCAGGTGAATTACCCAGAAGTCCTAATGTATTTCATCCTACGAAACCTTCGGCAGTAGGTTCTAGAAACTCTCTGGCTCAGGAAGGCCGGTCGCAGAAAGAAGAGTACGAGAGACTTATAAATGAAGAAACCGACAAAGTACTGAATGTCGTTCAGACCAAGCTTCCCAAGGAAGTCCTCCAGCAGCTGGAAGTCATGGGTGGTCTCAAGGAAAAGCTCTACAACTACGTTAACCAGAACTACCAGAACATGTTCAACCGTTACGTGGTTACTTCCGAAGATGAAATGGTCAAAAAGATCAGAGGCTTCATCGATAAGGAAGAGCAGAAGCAGCTGGCCCGCTATACTCCCAAAGAAATCGCGGAGATGCTCGACCAGATCGGCGGTGCTGACAAATTCAATACCGGCGAAATCGAGAAATCCATCGTCAATATGTACGGCCATCTCCAGGGTCATGTCCAGAGAGGTCTGAATGATCTTGAAAACGAAACCAACGCCCTTCTTCGCCAGAAGACCGACGTGGGTGCGTTTATTCGCGGAGAGAATGCCTACTCCATCGTAAAGTGTTCCTTCAAGGACAATGCCCATAAACCGAAGACCGTTTCCGACGTCAAACTCTCAATCAATATTCTTGATTCCGAGCTGATCAGTCCCATCTTCCAGTACCAGGCTACCGTCGAGTACATCATCAAAGAGCAGATTTCCAAAACCGTTACGGAGATGATCGACAAGGAGATCGAAATTTACCAGGACGAACTGGTGGACGAGGGCAAGGAAGAACTGACCGATACGGAAATGATGTTCGAGAAGATCAAGCGGGTTCCCGATTTCACCGATGACGAAAAGGAGAACGAGGGATCCAAGAGATACACCTTCATGGCCAAGTCTCTGGTCGACAAGATCGAAGGTCTCCGCGCTGAAATCGATCCCCAGGAATTCGATCCCCTCAATGTCCGGGAAAACATCAAGAAGATCGTGGACATGGAGAATATCAGAAACCGCGGGTTCAATACGGCGATCAACAACCTGACCTCCATACTCGATACCAGCAAGATGGGCTATCAGTATGTGGAAAACCTCAAGGGGGCCAGAGAACTGGTTCTCCGCGAGTACGAAGATACCGATGTGGATCTGCTGCCCGATGAAAGGTACAGCATCCGGCTTAAGTATTTCGATTCCTCCCAGCTGATCAAGCTCCGCGATGCCTACGACAAGCAGATGAGTGCCTTCCAGCAGGAAATCACCCATGTCTGGGATGTTGTTGAAGTGGTTTACCAGAGCAGCAAGAAGGCCATGGCGGTAAACGATTTTGATGATCTGGCCAAGAAGGTGAAGGGAAAGATCAAGAAGACCATCAAGGATGTGAACGGCGATCCCCTGTATGAAGAGCAGGAGAAGACCTGGAACGAGATCCTGAGGATTCGGGAGGAAGATACGGACGTGGAGAAGCTCAACCAGACCTATCTCTACGAAAAGGATCTTCTGAAGAAGATGCTCAAGAAGGCAACCGAAAAGGTCAGTGTGATCTTCGGTTACCAGAATCCCAAGACCCGCGTCGTGATTGATGACAGACTGAATTTTCTCAAGAGGGAATTCGATGATTTCGATTATCTGATCAACCCCTACCATGTTCAGCCCGGTCTGCTCCTCGATGTGGATATCACCAGCATTAAGAGAAAGAAGTACACCCTGAATTCCATGGCAAACGTTCTGAATGAGTTCCTGAACGGTATATCCAAGGGATTCCAGGATGCGGCTTTCGCTTCCTTCAAGAGACGCCGTTCCACCGTAAGAGACGACATCAACCAGAGCTTCTCAGCTGAGCAGCCTACCCCGTCCCATGCGGATTATGCTCAGAAACTGACTTCCGCTCCCGCAGAGGATGCCGCACCCCAGGGTAAGGCCGATGTCACTCCCTCCCGGAGAAAGAAAGTCAATCTTGATGAATTGAGAGATATGTAAATGACAGAAACCATACGGGATAATAAGTTTAATCTATTATCTGGTAGAGCCGGATTCAATCTTGCTCTGGGCCATTTTAAAATGGCCCTTGGTTTCTCAGATGATGTCAGCGAGGGGTATAACCTCGCTGACGCTATTAATGAATCACTGGGAAACCGGGAAATCGATGAGAAT
>QKAI01000317.1 GCA_003246505.1 Spirochaetaceae bacterium
AGGGATTTACTGTCATAGAACACTTTCTGCGAGAGCCTTAGCTATGCCGCTTTCTCCCCTCTGTGCCTCAGTGTACTCTGTGTGAGATCTCGTTTTTTTTAAGGATTAGGGATAATCGTAAAAAGTATAAGTTCTTGTTAAGTCGTTGTATGAAAAATATGAACTCCGATCTACTTCGTAACCTCCAACCGTCGCTGTAAAGTCGATATTACTGTTTTCACTCTCTATACTGTCCGAAGTGCCAGGAGTTAATGTCAAAACTCTGCTCCAGTCCTCTCCCGAATCGGGGGTTATGACTACTGTCGTTGAGGATGTGCTATTCAGGAAGGTAAATTCCACCTTCGGAATAGTTCCGAAAGGGGTGCAGGAGGCCGCGAGGCTCAGGAGGAGGGTAGGGAAAAGGAATTTCAAAACACCTTTCATACAAGAATACTATATCACGAAAACATAAAAAAAGTTTTTTTTTGATACTTATTCGCTATTATATATGCTAGAATGACTCCCATGGAAGTCATGCCGGAGATTCTGCAGGGTACAAATGTCAAAAAGTTCCTCCCCCATGCGGTGGATGAAGGGACTATGAACCGCATCCTGGAAGCGGCACGTCTTGCTCCCTCCGCGAAAAACCGCCAGCCCTGGCGGTTTATTGTTATCAGGAAGGAACCTCTCAAGGAACAGCTCAAGGAGTTCTGCTACGGGGACGACCGGATAACCGAGGCGGGGCTGGTCATCATCTGCTGCACCACCAATGTGGATTACAAGATGCCCAACGGCCAGCTCTCCTATCCCATGGACATCGCCATGGCCGCCTCCCATCTTATGTTCCAGGCCCGCCACGAAGGGCTGGGAGCCGCCATCCTGACCACCTATCAGGAGCCGGAAATCCGGGCGATGCTCTCCGTTCCCTATTCCATGCGTGCCGTGGCCATCGTCCTGGTCGGAAAGACCGAGGATGTCCGGAAACCTTATAATCGGCTTGAAACGAAAAGGGTTATCTCCTTCGACCACTGGTAGATTGTCAATTCTTCCCATTTGTTATATTCTAGGGAAGTTTCCTGTTAAGAGACCAGCCCTGTGATTCGATGATTAAAGGGATGATATTCGAAGGGGAGGAGTATTCCCGTTAATGGCAAATAAACCGCGTAAAGCAATTCTGGGACTGCCCCTCAAACTGATTTTCAACGAATCGGGGGTATCCTTTTTTATCAATAACAATAAAAAGCTGAATCGTTTTACCACCGCCGACGGTACGGAACGGTACGGTGTCATGCTGAATCAGTTCTCCCCCGCCTCCCTTCAGCATATGATGATGATCGGGTATATCGCCCGTATCGAAGTCAGCCGCAGCGATTTTTCCTCCTGCCGATCCGATATGATGGATCTCTCCAAACTCATCACCTACGGTTATCTGTACAAGAGCTTCAACGAGGAAGTGACCCGGATCATCATGGAGTCGGAGACGATCAAAACGTGGAACCGCAACAATCCGGGAAACTCCATAGACGGCAAGACCCGGGTGAACGATGCCGCCACGAAGGCGATTCTGGAGGGGAGCAAGGCTGTCATTGAGGAGACGAAGAAATCCATCCTCAAGGGCGTCATCCGGCGTATCTCCCTGAACGACTCCCTCCAGGCGGACGAGAAGAACATCCATATCTTCCTCTCCGAAAAATTCCTTGACAATCTGCCCCCCTTCAACTGGTTCCTCCTGGTCAAATTCGCCTCCTCCTTCGAATGGGATACGGTGTACATGGATATTCAGAACTCCCTGGAACGGTACCTGAGCAAGTCCCGCATCGCCGAATATCTGGCCCTGATGCATATGGAGCTCTGCCTGAGCGCGGAAAGCCTGAATATGAAGAATTATGTGGAGGAGAAGTATAAGGGCGCCGTCTCCTACGAGTCCCTGGTCTACGATACGGAGAAGCGGGAGAAGCTGATCGCCGCCATGGAAGGACACGGGGAACTGATCTCCACGGCCTGGAAACTGGGCAGCCGGACCGATTCCTCCATCGGGACGGAGAAGAAGCTGGAAGTGCTGGTTTACAACAAGGGCGCCGAAACCCTGGCCCTACGGGATAAGGTCAACAAGAAGCTCCACTCCTCCGCCAAGGACACCTCCCTGGGGGAATTCTACCAGGCCTCGGACAATCCCACCTCCGAGATGGGGCTGAACTATCTGACCTATCTGGTGGAGGAGTGCGAGGAGGCGGGCATCCGTTTCTCCTCCCGGGTCAACGATATGGGGGA
The DNA here is from genome assembly GCA_003246505.1 of Spirochaetaceae bacterium. Classification (GTDB taxonomy): domain Bacteria; phylum Spirochaetota; class Spirochaetia; order DSM-2461; family DSM-2461; genus SZUA-368. The sequence goes on from QKAI01000317.1 coordinate 2,251, forward strand.
GGGGCGGAATTTCCTGGTCCTGACCCTCCAGTTCGGCTGATTCCCCTAATACCCCACGGAATAACCCTTCAGCACCACCTGGACCACCGGTTCATTTGTCTCCCACTGCCAGCTGTAGCGCAGACCCCCCCGGAAGAGAACGGGGAGGGTGAGGAAATAGATGTCCCCCAGCAGCTCACCCCCGACCGAAGTGGCAATTGTCTCCCAACCCTCTCCGGACCATTGCCGGTCCGCGAAGAGCTCCATGCTCACCCGGGGCAGATAGGCTAATCCCCCCAGGGCCGCATCGGGGTAGACGAGGGGCAGCACGTACTCCCCCCTGGCCATGATCTGCTCCGGGACGGCCTGGTAGATTCTCCCCCGGACGCCGGGCACCCGGGAGGTGAGGAGATCGGGATTGTTCTCATAATAGGCGTATGCGCCGATCCCCTGGGAGGGAAAGAGCCCGGGCAGGAGCAGATGGCCGGAAATCCCATACCTTGTGAGGGGTTCCGAATCAAGAGTCCGGAGGAGGGATGCCTCCAGGGACTCTTCGAAGCGGGGCTGCAGGGCTCGGTAGCTCCCGCTGCGGCTGTGGGCGACCGAAGCCTGCCCATAAAACCCCGGTCTGTCCCTTTCTTCCGAATCGGACCAGTTCCTCAGATAGAAGCCCTCCCCGTAGAGGGTCAGGCTCACCGAATCCCGGCCCCGATCAAATCCGAAGGGCAGTTCCAGGCCCAGGGCGGCGGTGAATGTTTGCTCATCCAGGGAGAAGAGGGCGGAAAGGGCGGGACGGCCCAGATCCAGGGTGTTCCTGAATCGGTAGTCCAGGGTCTCCTCATTCAGATTGTAATAGACTCCGGTCTCCCAGGAGAGGGTCTGCATGGGGTTGACCGACACCAGGGTGAAGGGGATTTCCAGATCATCCTCAGGCATCCCGCCGGAGGTGATGCCCCAGCCGACGGGGGAGAAAAACTCCAGGGGGTTGTAATCCTTCACTTCGTAGTCCCCGTCGGGCAAATCAACACCGGCGGGGAGGGGGGCCAGGGTGATCTCCTCCTGCCAGAGGGACTCGTCCAGGGGGATGGCGCGGAGGGACTGGCCCCGGTAGCCTTCCCCCCTGATAAAGAGAAGCCGTCCTCCCGCCCTGTCCACAGCGGGCCAGTCGGAGCCGGGAAAACCCTTGGTCACCTGTACAATCCGCCCCTCCCTCTCATAACAGATCTCCCGGCCCGTCTCCCGGTCCAGGGAGAAGAAGACCCCCCCCCGCCAGGGTTCGGGATGGCTCAGGTCATCGGTGGAGAAGGGTGTCACCGCGGTGAATTCCTCCCCGTCGAAGCGCCAGAGCGCCTCACCGCCGCGGTTCTGCACCAGAAGGATCAGGCTGTCCCCCTCCCAGACCGGCCAGGAGGCGTAGGTGATGGGGGCTGGGAAATCGATCTCCCTCAGAATCTCTCCCTCCCGGTCCAGGAACACCAGGCGGGGGATCCGCTCCCGGGTAAACTCCAGGGCGGCGATGGTCCCGCCGGAGGAGAGGGCCGGATGGTAGTACCGCCCCCCCCGGGTCAGTCGCCTTACCGACCCCGATTCGGTCCGCAGGTACAGGTCCGATTCCTCCCGGGTCGGCACGGCCAGGTCGGTGCGCACCGAGTCCCAGACGAAAAGACCCCCCTCTTCATCGATGCGGGTGGACGGAACCGGAGCGAACAGCCTCTCCTCCTCCGAACCGGCGAAACGGTAGAGGGCGGCGGGGGTTTCGAAATCCGCCC
>QKAI01000392.1 GCA_003246505.1 Spirochaetaceae bacterium
GATAGGGGTTATTTATCAAATTTACAGGAAACGGTATAATCATCCCCATTCTAACCTATTAGCGGGGCGTAAAAAAAATGAAATACACAGTGATCGGTACGGGTGCCGTGGGCGGATATTACGGGGCGATGCTTCAGAAAAGCGGATTGGAAGTGGATTTTCTGGCCCGCAGCGACTATGAGCATATACGGCAGAAGGGGCTCAAGGTCGAATCCTGCCGGGGCGATTTTGTTCTGGACCGGGTCAACGTCTATCCTAAGCCGGAGGATCTTCCCCCCACCGACGTGATCCTTGTCGCCCTGAAGACCACGGCCAACGGGACTCTGGAAAAGCTTCTGAAGCCGGTGGTGCGAAAGGGCACGGTCATCCTGGTTCTGCAGAACGGCCTGGGCATGGAGCAGGAGCTGAGCCTTCTCTTCCCCGAAGCGGTGGTGCTCGGGGCCATGTGCTTTATCTGTTCCCAGAAGAAAGGGGACGGCCATATCGCCCACCTGGACAAGGGTTCCATCTCCGCCGCACCCCTGAGGGAAGGGGACGGGGATCTTCTCCGGGCCATTGGAGAGGATTTCACCCGGGCGGGTGTGGAGATAACCCTCCTGGAGGATCTGCCCACGGCCCGGTGGAACAAGCTGCTCTGGAATATTCCCTACAACGGCCTTTCCGTGGTCCTGGGGGCGGATACGAAGCAGATCATGGAGAGTCCCTCCGGTTCCCGGCTGGCAAAGGCCCTGATGGAGGAAGTCGTGGCGGGGGCCGCCGCCTGCGGCTGCTCCTTCGCTCCCGACGCGGTGGAGAAAATGCTGGAGTATACCCGCGTCATGACCCCCTACGAGCCCAGCATGAAGCTGGATTTTGATAAGGGGCGCAGGATGGAGCTGGAGTACATGTACCGCCGTCCCCTCAGGGCCGCGTCGGAAAAGGGAGTGTCCCTCCCCCACATCGCCATGCTGGCGGACCAGCTGGCCTTTCTGGAAGAGAACCGAAAGTAACAGGACGCCCCGGTCTATTTCTTCGTCAGGTTATAGACCCCGTCCCATTTGTCCGAGGGGGGCTTGCTCTCGTACTGCTCGCAGCGGGTCAGATAGTGGGAGGCGGTGGCGTCCTCTTTGAACAGTTCCCCGTACTCCCGGAAAGCCTTTCCCGCCTCGGTCCATTTTCGGTTGTTGAACAGTCCCATGGCCCGGTTGAACTGCGCCAGCTGCTCTCTCATCTCCGGAGTTTCCAGGGCCGATTCCTCCCAGATCTCGTAAAGCTGAATCGGCTCGTGTATGCCCACCACCCGGACCCGGTCCAGGGGACGGGCGATCACATCGTCCCGGATCTGGTCGTAGGTGTAGTGGGAACAGAGGATCCAGGTGCCGTACTCCTTGTTCACCCCCTCCAGCCGGGAGGCCAGGTTCACCGCGTTTCCCATGATGGTGTAATCCATTTTCCGTGTTGTCCCCATGTTGCCCACCACCATGGGGCCCGTATTCATACCGATCCGCGTCAACAGGGGCTGGGGGGAGAGCCCCGAATCGCCGGTGAACTCCTCGTTCAGCCACCGTTCGGCCTTCTTCATATCCAGGGCGCTCAGGACGGCGGACCGGGCATGGTGCTCCAGTTTCCCCGGGGCGCCGTAGAAGGCGATGATCGCGTCCCCTTCGAACTTGTCGATGGTGCCCCGGTGGCCCATGATGATATCGCTGAAGGTGGTCAGATAGCGGTTGAGGAGGATGACAAGCTGCTGGGGGGTCAGCTGCTCCGATATGGTGGAGAATCCCCGGATGTCCGTAAAAATCGCGGTCAGCTCCTTCTCCTCTCCCCCCAGCCGCAGCTGGGTCGGATCGCGCAGGATGGAGTTGATCACCTCCGGGGACATGTACTGGCCGAAGGCGTTTTTGATAAAGCCCTTCTCCCGGTTCTCATAGACGAATTTCACGATAATGACGATGAGGGAGGTCAGGAAGAGGCTCAGGAGGGGCATGAGGAAGCCGATCCAAACCCCCGTGTAGCGGAAGGACAGCAGAAGGGCGGCGAAGCTGATGACGGTAAGGGAGGCGGCGATGAGGATGGAGCGTCCGGGACTGCTGCCGCGCAGCATGACCGCGATGATCCCGGTCAGGACCAGGGACAGGAAGGCGGTCATCCAGAAGGGGGCCTCCCCCAGAAAATTTCCCTGAAGCACCGTATTGATTACCGCCCCGTGGAGCCCCATGTTCATATAGTGCCCATCGAAGGGGGTGACCCCGATATCCTCGGTGGATTCCCCCGTATACCCCATGATGACGTAGGAGCCGTTCAGGGATGATCGGATCTCCCCCCTCAGTTCCAGAATCTCTGCGGAAAGCTCTCTCAGGTTATCCATAAGGACGGGCAGAGCCTCCCCCATCTCCCGGAGGGCCCCCTTTTCCGCGTCGGAAAAATCGGGGAGGGCCAGGTAGGCTTCAATCGTATCCAGGGCGTCCTTCTCGAAATCCCCCGCGGCCAGGGCGGCGATGGCTTCATAGCCCGCGTCCCGGATGGACCGGTACTCCTCCCCCGTGGCCGCTTCATCCCCGGCCAGGGCTCCCTCCAGATAGTCCCGGCCGTACCGGAGGATATCCAGGGGATTGTCCCCGGCGTACAGGGGGAGAATCCCCCAGGACTCCAGCTGCTCCAGGTTCCTCATCAGGCTCTGATCATAGAGGTCGTGGACGATCAGCTTATAGAAGGAGAGATGGCGGAAGCTATCCCGGAATTCGGTGTGGGGCCAGTTGATGAGCATTTTCCCCGACCGGTCGACGGGAATGACCAAGCGGTCCCTGCCCCGGGCGGCGGGGCCGGAAATCCCCTCCAGGATGATGGCCCGGTCCTCCAGGATATAGGATTCCGGGGTGAGCAGCAGGTCGACAAGGGCGAAACCCAGCTGGGGGAAGTAGAGATCCTTCCAGCGGTAGAGAAGGTTGATGCGCCTCCGGACCCCGTCGTCATCAATGTTCACCCGGGTGAATCCCAGGGTGCGGGCCTCGCCGCTTATGGGAAGGATGGAGGGGCGGATGTCTTCGGCGACCGCCACGGGGCTGTTCCTGTCGGCGATTCCCTTCAGGGCGAAGTCCCGGCCCGCCTCCCGTCTCTCATCGGTCACATAGGGGTCCTCGTAATCCAGCACGCCGATGGAGATGATCCCCCGGCCGTACAGGGCCAACCGCTCTCCGAAGTAGGCGTCCTTGTCCCGGACGATCCGGTCCAGATGGCCGATGATCCGATCCTCCATGGACCGGGTGTAGTCCCGGTACTGTTCCAGATAATCCGCCGCCCCCTCCGGGGGGATCTGGCCGGAGAGGAGGGCGTCCACCAGCCCCGAGCCGAAGGATTCCACTTCCCCCACGGCGGAACTGACCTCGTAGGGCATGGTCTCCCTCAAATAACCCTCGTCCACGCCCCGGGGGCTGGTATCGATGTAGTCCGAATCGAATATGGCGTAATCCGCCCCGTTCTCCCAGAAAAAGACCGTGCCGTCGGCCACCATGTCCCGTCCCAGGGGGTAGGTCCCCGCCTCGGCGATAGCCGGATCGTCGATTTCCAGGAGGAGAATCTTCTCCTCCTGCTCCGGGGCGGGGAGGATTCTCAGGGCCTGATCGAAGATGCGGTACTCCACGAACTGGAAGGCCCTGGTCTGGGCGAAGGCGAAGATGAGGAGAAAACCCGCCAGGGGGTAGAGGTACCAGCTTATTGCTTTTTTATCCATGGAGTGCCTCGGCTGTTCGTGTTATGCTGGAAGGTATAGTGATATTCCCATAATATCATAATCCGTGGGTGAGCGGTCTGCATAAATATCAAGAGCATCTCCTGGACTGTAAATTTCGATAATCAGGGAGTTGGTTGTACTGGGTATGGTTAAAGTCCAGCCATAGGATTCTGTCATCATGTTCATTTCATAGGTACTCGATAATAGATTGCTGTCATCATCATAGAAGAGAATTATTGTACCAGTAGGAGGGGTTGTATAGTTATTATCCAGTCTGAAGGTTCCTG
>QKAI01000239.1 GCA_003246505.1 Spirochaetaceae bacterium
GAGTTAATATTCTGTTTCATTAATGTTAAAATACGGTTAGGATCGGCCCGTTTTCGGATTTTTCCTGATGACAGGGGAGAAAACACCCCTTACAATGGATAAAAATAAACAGGGGGATGAGAATCATGGAAAGCCGCTCCAAGCTCCGACTGGACAGAAAGACTCTTGAGAAGATAGCCGCCGCCGCCTTCGGGCCGGAATGCCGGCTCCTGGACGTACGGGAGAACCGGGACGGATGGTTCAACGCCCTTTACTCTATGGAAATCAGCGGCCGGGGTCCGGTCTTTCTCAAGGCGGCCCCTCCCCGGGACGTTCCCGTACTGGACTATGAGAGGGAGATCATCACCACGGAAATAGCCCTCCTCCGGGAGTGGGAGAAGAACGCCGCCCTCCCCTCCCCCCGGGTTCTCTTCGCCGATGGGACCCGCCGGATCATCGAATCGGACTATTTCATCATGGAGCAGTTGGAAGGGATATCCCTTTCCAAGCTGCGGGAGAGGGCGGACGGGGATATCCTGGCCCGGCTGGACCGGGAGAAGGGGCGGATCAACCGGGAGATCAACTCCTACCGGGGGGACTCCTTCGGCCTCTACGGGGGGGACAGGAAAAAATGGCCCACCTGGAGGGAAGCCTTCCTGGATCTCGCCGATCGCATTCTGGAGGACGCCCGCCGATTCGATGCGGCCTTTCCCGTTTCCCTGGAGGCCATAGCCGCTCTCTTCAGGGAGCGGTCCCCCTGCCTTGAGTCGGTGACCGAGCCCCGGCTCCTCCACTGGGATCTCCACGACGGGAACATCCTCGCCACGGAGGATGGCGCCATCACGGGTATCATAGACTGCGACAGGGCCCTCTGGGGGGATCCGGCCATGGAGAGCTACTTCACACGCCTCTTCCCCCCGGGGGAAGAATTTCTCAGGGGATACGGCCGGGAGGTGGTGGACGCCCCGGGCTTCGCCGAGAGGCGGGAGCTCTACGACCTCTATCTGACGGTCATCTTCGTCACCGAATGCCAGTCCCGGAACGTGACCGATGGGAACCACAGGAAATGGGCTCAGGACATGTTCCGGAATCAGTGGGACTGGGTGAACTCCCGTATCACCGGCAGGAACACCTCCCCGTAGGCCTCCAGCTTCTTCTCCCCCACCCCGGAGACCTCGAGCATCTCCGTGCCCGTCTCCGGTTTGAGCCGGGCCATCTCCGTCAGGGTTTTGTCGGAGAAGATAACATAGGGGGGCACCCGCTTCTCCCGGGCCAGGGCCTTCCGCGCCTCCTTCAGCTGCAGGAGCAGCCCCTCGTCGGCCGGTTCCGCAGAGCCCGTCCGGGGGAACAGGGAAACCCCGCCGCCCCCTTTCTCCTTTGAGGCGGTGGCGTCGCTGATAAAAAAGCGTTCCCCCCCGAAGAGCACCTTGCGGCCCCTGTCGGTCAGCTTGAGCACGTTGTACCGCTCGCTGTCCTGATAAAGCATCTCCTGTCCGATCAGTTCGTCCACGATGCCCCGCCACCACTTCTTGCTCTTGTCCTTCCCCACCCCGTAGGTCTTCAAATCCTCGTGGCCGTTGTCACGGATCTTCGCCGTGTCCGCCCCGCAGACGATATCGATGATGTGGGTGATGCCGAAGCCCTCGTTGGTACGGATGACGGCGGAGAGGATCTTCTGGGCGTCCACGGTGGCCTCCGCCTTCTCCGTGGTGTCGTTGCAGACGTCGCATCCCCCGCAGTTCCCTTCGATCTCCTCCCCGAAGTGGGCCAGGATCTGCCTGCGCCGGCAGACGTTTACCGTGGCCAGCCTCACCAGCCGGTTCAGGTTGTCCAGGCTCTTACGCTGCTCCGCCGGATCCTCCAGCCGATCGATGAAATACTTCTGCCTCACTATATCCCCGGAGCCGTAAAAGAGCAGGCAGGTGGAATCCAGACCGTCCCGACCGGCCCGGCCCGTCTCCTGGTAGTAGGCTTCCATGCTCTTGGGCAGGTCCCCGTGGATCACAAAGCGGATGTTGCTTTTGTTCACCCCCATCCCGAAGGCGTTCGTCGCCACGATGACCTGAACCTCGTCGTTGCTGAAGAGTTCCTGATGGAGGGTCCGTTCCTCGCCCTTCATCCCCGCATGGTAGGGAAGGGCCCGTATGCCCCGGTTCCTCAGATGGGCGACGGTCTTCTCCACGTCCTTCCGGCTCAGACGGTACACGATGCCCGCGTCCCGGGGATGGTCCTTGATATAGGAGGAGATCTGGGCCAGGACCTCCGATTTGGGGCGGATGTGGTAGGAGAGCTCCCTCCGGTTGAAGGAGGCCCGCACCACCAGGGGATTCCGCAGGCAGAGGATCCTCACGATGTCCTGCTGCACCTTCGCCGTGGCCGTGGCGGTGAAGGCGGCGATGGGGACCCCGGGGAAATTCTCCCTCAGCCGTGAGAGGACCAGATAGTCGGGGCGGAAGTCGTGGCCCCATTCGGAGAGGCAGTGGGCTTCGTCCACGGCGAAGAACCCCACCTTCAGCTCCCTCAGCCTGTCCAGATACCCCTCCACGGCCAGCCGTTCCGGGGAGAGGTAGAGCAACTTGATCTGATTCCGGTAGAGGCGGGAGTAGATCTCCGCCGTTTCGTCGCTCTCCAGGGAGCTGTTCAGGAAGACGGCGGGGATCCCCCGGGCGGAGGCTTCGTCCACCTGGTCCTTCATCAGGGCGATTAGGGGGCTCACCACCACGGTCAGACCCTCCTTCATGATGCCCGGAAGCTGGTAGCAGAGGCTCTTCCCGCCCCCGGTAGGCATGGAGGCGAAGGCGTCCCTCCCCTCCATCACCGCCTTGATGATATCTTCCTGGTTCTCGCGGAACCGGTCGTATCCGAAGTAGGTCTTCAGGTATTTCTCATACATAGCTGTCGATGGCCTCCTTGAGGGCGAAGAAATCCTGCCGCCGGGTGAAACGGCCGAAGCTGATTCTGAGAGAGCGGGAGGCCCTTTCCGGAGGGACTCCCATGGCCCGGAGGACCCGGGACTCCCCTTCAAGACTTCCGGTGCAGGCGGAGAACCGGCTCAGGCAGATCCGCCTCTCACCCAGGTGGAGGAAGAATTTTTCCCAATCCCCCAGTTCGGGCAGGGAGAGGCAGAGAATTCCCGGGACGCTGTCCGGAGGGGACTCCCTTAAGACTTCGGTCCGGCAGGATCTGAGAATGGCCTCCCCTTCGGCGGAAAGATGGGCCAGCATCCGATCGCCCTCGCCCCTGGCCTTCCCCATAAGCTCCAGCCCCCGGCCCAGCAGGGCTATCCCGGGCAGATTGGCAGTACCGGGGAAAAGGTCCCCCTCCCCATTCCCGCCGAAACGGTAGGGCTCCCTGTCCACATCCCCGTCGAGCTGCACCAGGGCGATCCCCTTGGGCACATGGAATTTGTGGCCGCTGATAACGAAGCCCCGGCACCAGGGGGCCCACTCCTCCGGGGGAAGCCGGTAGGCCGCCTGCACCCCGTCGATGAACACAAGGGCTCCCCTCTGTCGGGCCAGGGCGTACAGGGCGGCGCAGTCCTGACGGGCTCCCGTCTCATGGTTCACCGGGGAGTAGAAAAGGCAGCACTCCCCGGGGTAACGGTCCAGATAGGAGGCCAGTTCCCCCCGGTCGATCTTCCCCTCCCCGTCGATCCCCACCAGCAGATGGCGGCCTGGGAAGAGGCGCTCCGCCGACCGGGTCAGGACGGAATGGTCCGCCGCCGTGGTGATAAGGCGCATCGATTTCGCTCCGGTCCCCGATAGGAGTCCTGAAATCCCCTCGCAGCCGGAGGAGCAGAACTGGAAGCTGTCCCGGTCCTTCCCGAAGTACTGGGCGGCCACGTCCCGGGCTTCCTCCTCCCTCTGAAAGGCTTCTCCCCCCAGGATATGAAGGCTGGCCGGATTCCCCCACCCCCGGCGGAGAATCCGGTCCAGCTCCCCCAGGAGGGAGGGGTCGGTGGGAGTGGTGCTGTTGTAGTCAAGATAGACCGGGTCGCCGGGATAATCCCGGGCCAG
>QKAI01000226.1 GCA_003246505.1 Spirochaetaceae bacterium
CGATCTCCTGGTTGATCAGGGGGGCGGAGAACCCCACATCGCTGACCCTCTGGACCAGTGCGTCGGTCAGGGGACCCCGTGGGGCGATCATGTACCCCATGCGCAGGCCGGGAGCGATCACCTTGGAGAGGGTTCCCACCTCGTAGATGAGTCCCAGGGTGTCGAAAAGCATCCCCGAAAGGGGCTTATCCTTTTCCGGGTCATGGACCAGATCCTCATAGGCCTTATCGAAGATGACCGGTAGGATCCGGTCCCGGCGGCGTGAGAAATCGGTGAAAATCCGCAGGATCTCCCGGCGTCGGTCATTGGTGAGAATCGATCCGGAGGGATTGTTCACCGTGATCACGTAGGCGTAGCTGATGCTGTCCCCGTCCAGGGCGGGATCGGCCAGAAGGGCCTCCAGCTTTTCCGGGATCATGCCGTCCCTGTCCTCCGGTACGGTCAGAAGGGTGAAACCCTTCCGCTCCAGATACTCGGTATAGATGTAATAAAGGGGTTCCGCCGTAATGACCACTCCCCCGGCCATGACTTCGGAGAAGGCCTCCAGGAGGCTGGTGGCCCCGTTGGCCCCGATGATGATCTCCCTGCCCTCCAGGATCTCGCCTGTGACCCCCCCCACGGATTTCTTCGTATAATAATCCCGGATGGACCGGATGAGATTGGGCGATCCCTGGGGGCTGCCGTAATTCAGGGGCTGGCGGTAGGCGCTCCCCCTGCGGACGATCTCCCCGTAGGCCTCCCCCATGGCGCCGGAGGGTATGGTGTCTTCGTTCACATAGCCCACTCCCAGGTTGATATCCACCCCGTCCCGGAAATCATGGGCGAACTGGCTGAGCATGCGGCTCACCGGGGCGGGGATCAGATTCCTTCTCCCGTACTCGGACAGATTGATCTCTTTCATCTAGATGTACTCCTCTTCTTCGCGCATGATGACCAGCTCTCCCCTCTCCTCCCGGCTTCTCAGATCCTCCAGGAACTCCCGGGTGGCTTCCTCCGCCTCGGACCGCCGTATGGGGCCGAGCAGAACCGACTCCTCCTCCACGAACTGCCTTTTCCGGGAGGAGAGATTGCGGAGAATCCTTTCGCCGATCTCCCCGTCCTTACCCCGGATCAGGCGGGCGATCCCCTTCTCGCTGTACTCCTGCAGAATTTTCTGAAGATCCTCGTCGCGCATATGGAGAACCGCATCAATGGTCAGGAGCTGTTCCTTCACCTCCCCGGAGAGGGCGGGATCCTCGCTTTCCAGATCCTCCAGGATTTTCTTCTCATCGGACAGGGACATGAACTTGAGGATGCTGGCCAGGCGGTTGGGGCCGTCCAGTTCCAGGGTCTCCATGCGTCCCTGCCTGTTCAGCCGTTCCATGAGGGTCTGCTCCATCAAAGCCAGGGTCGCCGCTTCGATCCTCTCCATCCGGGCCATGCGCAGAAGCACGGTCTTCCGTGTTTCATTATCCAGGGATTTTATTATGGCGGAAGCCTTTTCGGGAGTCAGGGAAGTAAGAAGAACGGAAAGGACGAAGGGGGATTCGTCCTTGATGAGATTCAGAATCTGGGGCAGCTCCACGTCCTTGAGGAAGGCGAAGGGGCGGGGCTTGCTTTCGGGGACGGCCTTTCCCAGGATCTCTTCGGCGCGGCTTTCCCCGAAGGCGCAGGCCAGGATATCCCGGGCGGCGGAGACTCCCCCGGTGGACCGGTCAGGCCGGACCGCTTTCAGGAAACCGAATTCCTCCAGTATGGTCTGGGCCTCCAGGGAGTCCACCCGTTTTATCAGGGAGATGCGGGAACAGATCCTCTCCACCTCGTCGGGGGCGAGTTTCTTCAGGACCCGTCCCGCGTCCTCCTTGCCCAGGATGACGAGGAATTTCGCGATCCGGTCCAGCTTGTCCTCATCCCCGGAGGGGGTGCCGGTTTTTTTGAGAAGTCCCTGCTTTTCCTCTATTTCCCTTAGGAAACGATCTCCCAGGGGAGCGGCGGATGTTTCCGGATCGGCTTTCTGGTCCGAAGCGTTGATATCCATCGCCTGAACTTTTTTGTAAAGATCGATGCCTCTGGCCATAAATCCCCTCGAAACATATTATAGCAGGGCGGAAAACTTTTCAAGAGAAACCGGGGAGATCACTTTTCCAAGGGGAGATAAAAAAACCGCCCCCCCTGAGGGAGACGGCCTTTCCTGACACATGGGATAACCTATTTGCTCAGATATTCGTCCACCGCTTCCGCGGCCTGACGGCCGTGATTGATGGCCCTTACGACCAGAGAGGCGCCGGTCATGGCGTCCCCCGCGGCGAAAACCCCTTCGCAGCTGGTCTGATAGTTGTCCGTCACCAGATTGCCCCGGCCGTCCCTCTCCAGATTCAGATCCGTCACGATGGGTCCGTGCTCCAGGTGGACGAAGCCCATGGCCAGGAGGACCAGGTCCACGTCCAGGGAGAACTCGCTCCCCTCCACGGGCTTCATGTTGAACCGGCCGTCCTCGTTAACCCATTCCACCCTCTGGAGATTGGCCCTGGTTACGGTCCCGTTCTTTCCCTCGAAACTGTTCGTGTTCACATTCCAGTCCTGCTCGCACCCTTCCTTATGGGAGGAGGACACCCGCAGGATCCGGGGCCACTCGGGCCATACCGGGTTCCAGGGCTTGTCCCAGACCTGGGGCTTGGGCATGATCTCGTACTGGTAAACCTTTTTGGCTCCCTGCCGGATGGAGGTACCCACGCAGTCCGAACCGGTGTCCCCCCCTCCGATGACCAGAACCGTCTTACCCTTGGCGGAGATCTCCTCCTCCGTTACAGCTTCGCTGAAGGATCTCTTGGCGGACTGGGAGAGGAACTCCATGGCGTAATGGACCCCCTTGAGGTCCCTCCCTTCAACGGGGAGATTCCGGGGAGCCCCGGCGCCCACGGTGATCAGAACCGCGTCGAAACGGTCCTTGATATAGTTGATGGAGATGTCCTTGCCGATCTCCACGCCGGTTTCGAAATTGATCCCCTCCTGCCTCATCAGATCGAGGCGGCGGTCAATGACGTGCTTCTCCATCTTGAAGTTGGGAATGCCGTACCTCATGAGGCCGCCCACGTGCTTGTCCTTCTCGAAGAGGGTGACCGTGTGGCCCATGCGCCGCAGCTGCTCCGCCGCCGCCATGCCCGCGGGCCCCCCGCCGATGACGGCGACGGTCTTTCCCGTCTCATGGAGGGGGGGATGGGGAACCACCCAGCCCTCCTCGAAGGCCTTCTCGATGATGGCCAGCTCGATCTCATTGATCGCCACGGGGGCGTCGTTGATGCTGAGGGTACAGGAGGTCTCGCAGGGGGCGGGACAGATGGTGCCCGTGAATTCGGGGAAATTGTTCGTAATCTCCAGCCGCTCGTAGGCCTCCTTCCACTGGCCCCGGTAGACCGCGTCATTCCACTCGGGAATGAGGTTCTCCACGGGGCAGCCGATATTGTGGCAGAAAGGGGTGCCGCAGTCCATGCAGCGGGCGCCCTGGTCCTGCAGCTCCTCTACCTTCTTGAATATGCGGACCTGGCTGTAGTCCTTGACCCGGTCCTTTTTATCACGGTATACGAAACCCGTTCTATCGAATTCGAGAAAACCCAGTACTTTTCCCATTAGTTATATACCTCCTCGGTAACCGTCTCATTCTCGGTGAACTTGGACGCTTCCTCTTTCAGCTTCTCCAGGACCATCTTGTAGTCCAGGGGCATGACCTTGACAAAGAGGGGAAGCGATTCGTCCCAGGAATCCAGAATCTGCTTACCGATTTTACTATCCGTATAGGCGATGTGCCTTTCGATAATCTGTCTCAGATAAACCTTGTCGCTCTCTTCGATGACCGGCTCCACATCAACCATTTCCAGGTTGCACCGGGTGTCGAAGAGCTGATTCTCGTCGTATACGTAGGCCACGCCTCCGGACATGCCGGCGGCGAAGTTAACCCCCGTGTTGCCCAGAATGACCACCGTTCCGCCGGTCATGTACTCGCATCCGTGGTCACCCACGCCCTCCACGACCGCCGTGGCGCCGGAGTTTCTCACGGCGAACCGTTCCCCCGCCACGCCGTTGATGAAGGCCTCACCCCCGGTGGCGCCGAAAAGGTTCACGTTGCCGGTGATGATGTTCCGGTATCCGGAGAAGGTGCTCCGGGCCTGGGGATAGAGGATCAGCCGGCCGCCGGAGAGTCCCTTGCCGAAGTAGTCGTTGGACTCGCCGGTCAGCTCGAAGGTAATGCCCCGGGTAAGGAAGGCGCCGAAGCTCTGGCCCGCGCTTCCCTCGAACTTGACGTGGATCGTATCGTCGGGCAGACCGGGCTTGCCGTAGCGGGTGGTCACCTCGTAGCTGAGGGTGGCCCCCACAGTGCGGTTACAGTTCCGTATTTTCTGCTCGATGACGACTTTTTCCTGCCTGTCCAGGGCGGGGGCGGCCTTCTTCACGAGTTCCGGATCGAGGCTCAGGGAGAAGTCATGGTCCTGCTTGGAGGTACAGCGCAGGGACTCTCCCCCCGTCGTATCGGGCACGGTGAGAATCTTGGAGAAGTCCAGGCCCTTCGCCTTGTAGTGGTCCACCGCTTTGTTCACGTCGAGCATCTCCACGTGTCCCACCATTTCGTCGAAGGTGCGGAAACCGAGTTCCGCCATATACTCCCGCACTTCCTCGGCCACGAAGCGCATCAGGTTCATAAGATGCTCCGGCTTGCCGGCGAAACGCTTGCGGAGCTCCGCGTTCTGGGTGGCGATGCCCACGGGGCAGGCGTCGGTATGGCACTTTCTCATCATGACGCAGCCCAGGGAAACCAGGGAGGCCGAACCGAAACCGAACTCCTCCGCCCCGAGGAGGGCGGCGATGACCACGTCCCGGCCGGTCTTCATCTGCCCGTCGCACTGGACCCGTATCCGGGACCGGAGCTTGTTCATGACCAGAACCTGCTGGGTTTCGGCCAGACCGATCTCCCAGTAGGAACCGGCGTACTTGATGGAGGAGAGGGGGGAAGCCCCCGTTCCGCCGTCGCTGGAAGAGATGAGGACCATGTCGGCCTTACCCTTGGCGACGCCGGCGGCGACCGTGCCCACCCCCACTTCGGAAACCAGCTTGACTGCAATCCGCGCCTTGGGGTTGGCGTTCTTCAGATCGAAGATCAGCTGGGACAGGTCCTCGATGGAGTAGATGTCGTGATGGGGGGGCGGGGAGATGAGCATAACCCCGGGGGTGGAATTCCGCACCCTGGCTATGACATCGTTCACCTTGTGCCCGGGCAGCTGGCCGCCCTCGCCGGGCTTGGCGCCCTGGGCCATCTTGATCTGCAGTTCGTCGCAGTTGCAGAGGTAGGCGCTGTCCACGCCGAATCTGCCGGAGGCGATCTGCTTGACGTAGCTCTTCCGGTCGTCCCCGTTCGCATCCAGAACGTAGCGGGCCGGGTCCTCTCCGCCCTCGCCGGAATTGCTGTGCCCGCCCAGGCGGTTCATGGCGATGGCCATGGTCTGGTGGACTTCCGCACTGAGAGACCCGAAGGACATGGCGGAGGAGACGAAGCGCTTCACGATGCTGTCTACCCCTTCCACCTCGGCCAGGGGCACCGGCTGGCCCTTCTTGAAGGAGAAGAGACCCCGCAGGGTATTCAGGTTCCTGCTGATGTTGTTGACTTCCCCGGAATAGACCTTGAACGCCCTGTAATCCCCTGTGCGGACAGCCTTCTGCAGGTTGACCACGGCATCGGCGGAAAAGAGATGGCGATCCTCCTTCTTGCGGGAGCTGTACTTTCCGCCCGAGTCCAGGCGCAGGTTGAACACGTTCGATTCGGCGTAGGCCTGTCTGTGCCGGGTGATCACGTCGTGCTCAATGATATCCAGGTCGATACCGCCGATGCGGGAGGACGTGCCGGTGAAGTACTTCTCCACCATCTTCTCGTTCAGGCCCACCGCTTCGAAGATCTGGGACCCCCGGTAGCTGCGGATGGTGGAAATGCCCATCTTGGACATGACCTTGAGAAGGCCCTTTTTGATGGATGTGATATAGTGCTCGATACCCTGGGAGAGGGTCAGATCCTCGGGAAGATAGCCCCGCTCCTTGAGATCGGAGAGGGATTCGAATACCAGATAGGGGTTGATGCCGCTGCACCCGTAGCCGATGAGGGTGGCGAAGTGCTGCACCTCCCGGACCTCCCCCGATTCCAGGAGCAGGCCGGCGAGCTGCCTCTTCCCTTTCCGGACCAGATAGTGGTGAACCGCCGAAACGGCGAGCAGGGCGGGAATGGCCGCGTGGGTTTTGTCTATGCTCCTGTCGGAGAGGATGATCAGGGAATATCCCCCGTCTATGGCCTTTTCCACATCGGCGCAGAGCTTGTCCAGGGCCCTTTCCAGGAGATTGGCCTCATTGGTAAGGGAAAAGACGATGGAAACGGTGGTCACCTTGAAATCGTCGATTTCCACGGTTCTCAGATGGGTCATATCGTCATTGGTCAGAACCGGATGGGCCAGCTTGAGCTGATGGCAGTGCTCCGGGGTCTCCTCCAGGAGGTTGTGCTCCCGCCCCACGAAGCTCATGAGGGACATGACCAGGTTTTCCCGGTAGGGGTCGATGGGGGGGTTGGTTACCTGGGCGAAGAGCTGGCGGAAGTAGTCGTAGAGCAGGACCGGCTTCTCGGACAGGACGGGAAGGGGCGAGTCGTTCCCCATGGACCCCACCGGCTCCTGGCCGTTCAGGGCCATGGGGGTGATGATGTTCCTCACGTCCTCGTAGGAATAACCGAAGGACTTGAGCCTTTCCAGGAGGGTCTCCTTGTCGTGGCGCACCGCCCGGGGCGCTCCCAGAAGGCCCTTAAGCTCGATCTTCTCCTCGTTCAGCCAGCGCCGGTAGGGCTTGCGTCGGGAGATCATGCTCTTGATTTCGTTATCCTTGACTACCCGGTGGTTCACCGTGTCCACGAGGAACATTTTGCCCGGAGCCAGGCGTCCCTTCTCCAGGACGTCTTCCGGATCGATCTCTATGACCCCCGTTTCGGAGGCCATGACCACCTTGCCGGAGCGGGTGATGGTGTAGCGTCCCGGCCGGAGGCCGTTTCTGTCAAGGGTGGCGCCGATGGAGAAACCGTCCGTAAAGGCCACGGCGGCGGGTCCGTCCCAGGGCTCCATGACCGCGGCATGGTACTCGTAGAAGGCCCTCTTGTCCTCGGAGATATGGTACTTGGTCCCGAAGGCTTCGGGGATCATCATCATCATGGCGTGTTCCATGGAACGGCCGCCCTGAACCAGAAGCTCATAGACATTGTCGAAGGCGGCGGAGTCGCTCCCGTTGGGAAGGACCACCGGGGCGATCTTGGAAATATCGCTACCGAAGACATCCGATTTCAGGGACGCCTCCCGGGCTTCCATGTTGTTGACGTTTCGCCTGAGGGTGTTGATCTCCCCGTTATGGGCGATGTAGCGGAAGGGCTGGGCCAGGGGCCAGGAGGGGAAGGTGTTGGTGCTGTATCTCTGATGGACCAGGGCCAGGGCGCTTTCGAAGTCCCCATCCTGAAGATCGGGATAGAAAACGGTAAACTGGGGGGCCACAAACATACCCTTGTAGACCATGGTATGGGCGGAAAGGCTGGAGATGTAATACTCGTCCAGCTCCCAGCCGCGGGATATGGCCTCGTTTTCCAGGCATTTTTTTATAATGTAGAGTTTCCGCTCCAGGGCGAAACCGCTCAGGCCCTTAACGGTCAGGAAAAGCTGTCTGATGGAGGGCATGACCTTGCGGGCCAGCTCGCCCAGGCATTCGGGAGCCACGGGCACGTCTCTCCAGCCGAGGAGAACCGCCCCTTCCTTCTTTATCATCTTTTCGGTCATGGCCACCGCTTCGGCCTGCTTTTTCGCATGGACCGGAAGAAACATCATGGCCGCGCCGTAGGTGGAGGCTTCTGGCAGATCGAAGGGCAGCACCTTCTGGAAAAATTTATGGGGAAGCTGCACCAGCATGCCCGCCCCGTCACCGGTTTTCTGGTCGCCCCCGACGGCGCCCCGGTGTTCCAGGTTGCAGAGGATTTCCACACCCTCTTCCACTATCTGATGGGTTTTCTGTCCGTCAAGCCTGGCTACGAAACCGACTCCGCAGGCATCATGCTCCTGGGCGGGATCGTAAAGACCGCATTTTTTCAACATCCTGAGCTCCTTATGGGCCAACCTACAATTGGGTAGGTTTATATTTCCTTTTCGTAATTTTCCTAAAAAGAAAATATCCCGGTTTTCTTAAATAAATATTCAGAAAGACCCGGGATTATTCCGATTCCATTTGCATATTTATTCATTTTATTTTATGGCAACCTGTTGCCGCGTGGGCTAAACTATAATATGAAAGATACATATTTGTCAATTGAACAACAATAAATATTCGAGAATGTATGATAAATAAATTGGTCTTTTCAGATAAGGGACAGAATCGTTTCCGAAGCCCCGTCAAAATCGATGTTTTCCGTCTTTTCCCGGATCACCTTCACCACCGATTTCCAGTCATCCCCCCACTCCAGGGAGGCGTAATGTTCCAGGCTCGTGATCAGGCCGTTGTAATCCCCCGCCTCGCAGAGGGAGAGCAGTTCCGTGAGAAGCTCCTTCTGCCGGCTGTCAAGGGTCAGCAGGGAGAGGTCGCTCTGGATCTCACTTCCCTTCCCCTCCTCCTCGTCGCCCCTTTTGAGTATGGCGACAACGGCCCTCAGGGATTCGGTGAACCGGATTATGAGATCATCCGCCTCATCCCACTCATCCTTTCTCATGTAGCCTTCCAGGAGATTGGCTTCGTCCTGCAGCAGATAGGCGCCGATAATACCGGCCACCCCCTTAATGCTGTGCACAAGGATCTGGGCATCCTTCCGCCTGTCCCGGTAGAGCGCCGGCAGGGTATCCGGCACCGGACCGTAATCCTGGATGAAATCCTTTCTCACCGTTTTGTAAAGTTCCTCATTATTCTCCAGCATCTGAAGGGCCTTTACCCTGTCCACCAGAGCGGGGGCGGAGGAGAATTGCACCGGACCCTCGGACAGGGGCGCCGATCCGTCCCGGCCCTCCCGGTGCAGACTGCCCGTATAGCCCTTGATGACCTTGAGCATATTCATGCCGTCGGAGGAGATCTTCCTTATGCTGTCCAGGATGTCGGCCACCACCGGATTGTCGTTCTTGCTCAGGGCTATTTCCGAATAACCGAGGATGCCGCTGACCAGGTTTCCGGTCTTTTCAATCAGCTCATCCACTTTCAGACAGTTCATCTCCACTTCCGAGAGCCGGTCCAGCCTCTCCAGGAGATAGTGCTCCCCGGTCTTGTCGTCAATTATGATAAAGAAACTGTTTTCCCCCAGGGGAACCATATAAAAATCAAGCCAGAATAGCTGCCCGTTGATCTCAAAGCGGAAATGGCTCATATCCCGGGAACGGAGTTCTCCCAGATTCCCCATTTTGGAGAGGATTTTCTCCCCGATTTCCCTGCTGAAGACCTTTTCCAGGGTGGGGGCGTACCCTTTCTGCCCCAGGACAAGGGAGATATCCCCCACGAAATGGGAGCGATGGATGCGGCCTTCCCCGTCGACTATGAGAAAACTGCTGTTGAGATTATCCAGAAGGACGCGCTTGAGCCGTTCGCTCTCCTTGAGAAGATTGTCCTTGTAGCTTTCCATCTGGGTGGATTTGATGAATATGCAGCCCGGCCTATTCCCTTCCGGCGGCCAGCAGACGATGCTCGCTCCGGGGAAACAGGAGGCGCAGTCCCCCGCCCGGGGAAAGCCCCCGGGGCAGTTACGAGTCAGCTCATCGGAAATTCTGTTGAGATAGGGTCTGGCGATTTCATTACTATCTATAATATTTAACTCTTTATCGACGGTTATGATACCGAAATCCAGCCGGTCTGCCAGCTCAATAAGCTCGTTCGAGTGAATAATCCCTTCCATCAGTTTTATTATAAACTATGGAAGGGAAATAGCAAATTTTTATTCCAAAAGAAGAGTAAATTCATACTCCCCGGGAAAAATCCTATACCTGTCCAGCGTATCGTGTCCGCAGCTCTTCGTGCCCAGTCCCTTCTGCTTCAGATCCACCGTAATAACCGTCTCCTCCAGGGGAACCGGCTCATTGGTATGGAAGCAGCGCTCCAGCTCCCCGGCCGTATAATGGCTCACGGAAAACTCGAAGAACCCCCGGAAGGTCAGGTCCCCCTTCCCGTCGGAGCGGGTCATGCGGCGCACCTCAGTCTTGTTTCCGTTCTCCTGGGGGAGGATGTAGGGGACGAACTGCTCCGCCACGGTTCCCCCGTAGAGCCCCACGGGAGCGCAGTTCCGGTCGCTGTAGTTCTCCCATGGCCCCTTGCCGAACCATTCCACCTTCTCATAGCCCGGTACGGTATGCAGGACAAGCCCCAGGCGGGGCAGATCGGGCAGGCCCGGGTCAATGGAAAAGCGGGAATCCAGACCTATCTGCCCCTCCCCGTTTATCCCCAGGGTAAGGGTATGGCCGATGGCTTTTCCCTTGTCCCTGCCGTGATAGGTGCGGCTGAGGCTCAAGGTCTTTCCCCCTTCGTCGGCGGTCAGCCGGGATTCGGAAAGGGTCAGATCCTTCAAGCCAAGGTTCTTCCAGATCAGGCCCGGTTTGTCCTCCTGGCCGGTCCATCCCCTGATCTCGTCGTTGTCGGTCAGGGCCCGCCAGATATTCATCTCCGGGAACCGGGCGAAGACGTCCCGTCCCCCCTTTTTCCAGGAGAGGATCTCCCCCTTCTTCAGGTCCCCCTCTATCTCCCAGTCGCCGCCGGCGAGGCGGACCTTGTCCCCGGTCAGGACCAGTTCGGAGATCAGATTCCTCCCCGCCGGTTCTTCCATACGGGGCAGGCCGGTCAGGGCGAACTGTTCCCAGGCCACTTCATGGCCGGCGGGAGCCCAGGGTGTCTCCCTTTTCAGGGAAAAGGAGAAGGTGATGAACGCCTCCTCCCCCTCCGTCAGCCGGGGAAGGTCGTAGCTCAGGGTGAGGGGTACGGTGCGGAAGGGGGCCGCCTGGGGCAGGTCAGCCCGTCCACCGGCGAAGAGCTTCCCCTGCACTTCGATCTTCCAGTTCAGCTCCAGATCGTCCAGATTGGAGAAGTACTGCCGGTTGGTCAGGGTAAAACGTCCCTCCGTGGTGCTCAGGGCGTCCATCACCACGGGCTGGGTCAGCTTCTTGAACTCGTACATGGCCGGATGGGGCGTCCGGTCCGGCCAGATCATCCCGTTGATGCAGAAGTCGAAGTCGTGTATGGTCTCGCCGAAGTCGCCCCCGTAGCCCCAGTACTCGGTTCCCTTTTCATCGGTCAGCTTCAGGCCCTGGTCCACCCAGTCCCAGATGAATCCGCCCTGGAGACCCTTGTAGCCGTAGAAGGCCTCCCAGTACTCCTTCAGGTTGCCGTTGCTGTTGCCCATGGCGTGGGAGTATTCGCAGAGGATAACCGGGCGGGGATCCTCCGAATGGAGGGCATGGTCGATGATCTCCTCGATCCGGGGGTACATGGGATTGATCAGATCGTTATCCCGGTTGCAGCCCCCGGTGTAGTTGTTGGGAACGCCCCCCTGGGTCCAGTACTTCTTGACCTCCCCCTCGTGATGGATGATCCGGGAGGGGTCGTACCGGCGGACGTTGTCCGCCTGGGCGGAGTGGTTCTCCCCGTTCCCCGTCTCGTTGCCCAGGGACCAGGCGAAGATGGAGGGGTGGTTCTTGTCCCGCTTCACCATGTTCATGATCCTCTCCTCGAAGGCGGATTTCCAGCGGGGATCCCGGCAGACGGTGGTGTAGTTGGCGTGGGACTCGATATTGGCCTCGTCGATGAGATAGATGCCGTACTCGTCGCACAGGTCGTACCAGAGCATGTCGTCCGGGTAGTGGCAGGTGCGCACCGCGTTGAAATTGAACTGCTTGAGCAGGCGGATGTCGGCGATCATGGTCTCCCGGGAGACGGTTTTGCCCGTGGTGTCGTCATGCTCGTGCCGGTTGACCCCCTTTATCATGACCGGCTGCCCGTTGAGAAGAAGCTCCCGGTCCTTAACGCAGACATTCCGGAAGCCTGTCCGGAAGGATCTCAGGTCCACCGTCTCCCCCTCGGCGTCGGTCAGTTCGAAGACCAGGGTATAGAGGTTGGGATGCTCGCTCGACCAGGGTTTCATACCCGCCAGCCGGTCCTCCCAGAGGATATGGTAGCGATTGGCCCGGTACTCCCGCTCCGCCGTGCCGCTCCGGGTGAAGATGAGTTCCTCCCCGTCGTAGAGGCGCATGGTCAGAAGATAATCCTCCACGGGACCCGTACTGGATCTTCTTCCCCCCGATCCGTCCTCCCCGGTCTCCCGGGTAAAGTTCACCTTCGTATCTACCTTGAGGATGCCCTCTCTGGTTGCCAGATCGTAATCGGCGGAGGCGAAGATATCCTCCAGGTAGGCCTGTTCGGTGGAGTATAGATAGACGGAGCGGTAGATACCCGCCATCCACCAGTGGTCCTGGTCTTCGATATAGCTTCCGTCGGACCAGCGGAGGACCTTGACGGTCAGATCGTTCTTCCCCTCCCGAAGGAAGGCGCTTATGTCGTATTCCGAGGGGAGGCGGCAGTCCTTGCCCATGCCGGCGAAAACCCCGTTCACATAAATTTCAAAATAGCTCTCCACGCCGCCCAGATGGATGACGGTGCGCCGGTCGGCCCACTCCGCGGGCAGGGTGAAGACCCGGTGGTAGAGCCCGGTGGGGTTCTCCTCGGGCACCAGGGGATAGTTGTTCTCCCAGGGCATCTGCACGTTGGTATAGATCGGCCTGTCCCAGAAACCCTCCATGGTCCAGTTGGCGGGGACATTGATACTGTCCCATTTCTCCGGGCCGGCGGGGGGGGCGTCGGCGGGCTTACGGTAGAGCTTGAAGTCCCACTTCCCGTCCAGGGAGAGAAAATAGGGGGACCTTTCACGCAGGCCCTGAAGGGCATTCTCCCCGTTCCCATAGGGGATAAGGCAGGAATGGGCGGGCAGCCTGTTGATATGTGTCAGTTCGGGCATCTCCCAGAAATTTTTGGATACGTTTACAGGTAACATGGACAGCTCCTTCTCATAGGATAATTTCTGCTTGAAAGTATAGACCGCCGGGAGTATGATTGCCATGGTATGGATGGGAAAAAAGATATGCTATCTGGTATGGAATCGCTGCCCCAGCAGATTGTAAAGAGAACCATGGGGGGGCTGAGTTCCCGGGAACAGCTCGGCGCGGGGATCATGCATAAGAAAGGAGTCCGGGAGGATACCTTCGACCGCACCTTCGCCATTTTCGCCCTGGTCTACGTGGCCCGGGGCAGGGGGGTCTACACCGATCACCGGGGCGTCAGTTACGACCTGAAGCGGGGAACCGTTTTCCAGAGGTTCCCCGGGGTCCCCCACTCCACCTTGCTGGATCCGGAGAGCGACTGGATGGAATTCTTCATAGACATGGGGCCCTTCCTGAGCGGCGCCCTGCTGGAATCCCGTTTTATCCGGGAGGACAGGCCCGTCCTCTCCCTCAAGCCGGAGAACCGCCTGGAAACCCGGTTCTACCACTACTACCGGAGTCTGAAGGAGTGTCCCGAAAGGGATCTGAACCGCATGGTCCCCGAGGTCCTCACCCTCGTCAACCACATCTATGCCCTGGCCTCGGAGGATCATGACGCCACCGGGGAGAGGGAGATGGTGGACAGCGCACGGAACTACTTCTTCGGGAATTGCGAAAAAAGAATCAATATAGAGGAATTCTGCCGAGAACGGGGCTGGGGCTACGAGGGTTTCCGGAAGATCTTTAAAAAACATACGGCCCTGTCCCCGGGGCAGTTTATCATACAGCGCCGGATAGACAGGGCCTGCGAATGGCTTCTGGCCTCGGAATTATCGGTCCGGGAGATAGGAGACCGCCTGGGGTACCCCTCTCCCTATGAATTTTCCCATCAGTTCAAGAAAATCACCGGTTCATCCCCCCGGGAGTACCGGAAAAGCCAGCTCTGATCAGCTTTTTTTGTTCTCCGCCACCGCCTTGACGAAGTTATCGAACAGGGGTCCCGGCGTGAGGGGGGTGGAGGTGAATTCCGGATGGAACTGAACGCCCAGGCCCCAGGGATGGTCGGACCACTCCGCCGATTCCACCAGCTGGCCGTCGGGGGAGAACCCGGAGAGGATCAGACCGGCGTCAACCATGGCTTCCTTGTACTTGTTGGCCACCTCGTAACGGTGCCGGTGGCGCTCGCGGATCACATCCTTCCCGTAGGCCTGGTGAATCTTCGTTCCCTTGACCAGATGGGAGTCGTAACCGCCCAGGCGCATGGTGCCGCCGTATTCGATCACGTCAACCTGCTCTTCCAGCAGGGTTATAACGGAGTTCTTTCCCTCGGGGCGGAATTCGGAACTGTCCGCGTCGGCTATGCCCAGAACGTTCCGGCAGTACTCGATGACCATGATCTGGACTCCCAGGCAGATGCCGAAATAGGGGATTTTATTCTCCCGGGCGTATCGGGCGGCCATGGTCATGCCGATGATGCCCCGTTCGCCGAAACCGCCGGGCACCAGAATGCCGTCCAGATCCTTTAATAGATCCTGCCAGTCCTCCCGGTTTTCCAGTTCGTCCGACTCGATCTTGACCAGGTCCACGTCCACGTTGTTCTTGATGGCCGCGTGGACGATGCCCTCATCGATGGACTTGTAGGTGTCCCCCAGGAGGGTGTACTTGCCCACCATGCCGATTTTCGCCTTGATGCCGTCCTTCTTGTACCGGTCGGCCAGCTTGATCCAGGGGGCGATGTCCGGTTTTTTCGTCTTCAGGTCCAGCTTCTCGCAGAC
>QKAI01000344.1 GCA_003246505.1 Spirochaetaceae bacterium
CACCCCCTTCCCCCCCCGGATGGTCAGGCCCGGCGCGTCGGCCCACTCCGCCCGAACCCGGAATTCGTGGCCGTGGGTAACGTCGCTGTCGTCGCCGGCATCCTTGATAACCCCGCATTCCGCCCCCTCCCCGGTCCGGAGAGGATTCACCAGGGGAATGGCCAGGGTCACGCCCCCCTTGAGGGTAATCTCCCCGTGGGTCCCGGCTTCACCGGTCAGCAGCCATTCCACCGCCCCCTTCGCCGCCGCCTGGACCGAAGCCCCGGAGGTGAAGCCGCGCTGCATTCCCTCCACCTTTCCCAGCACCTCCCGGTAGGGCCTCATCACTCCTCCCTGGCCGCCAGGGTGATCAGTCCGTTGACCACGGCGGCGGCGACGGGACTCCCCCCCCGCCTGTCCGGATTGGAGATATGGGGGATGTCCAGCTCCATCAGCTCCAGCTTCGATTCCGCCGCCCCCACGAAACCCACGGGCACGCCGATGACCAGGGCGGGACGGGCGATACCCGCCTTGATCAGGTCGATCAGCTCGAAGAGGGCGGTGGGCGCGTTTCCGATGGCCACGATGCCCCCTTCGAAGGAGGGGACCCCCCTGGCCAGGGCGGCGGCGGTCTTGGTCGTTCCCCGCCTCTTCGCCTCCTCGGCGATTCCCCCGTCGTAGAGATGGCAGATCAGCCTACCCCCGTAACTCTCCCCCAGGCGGACCCGGATTCCCGAGGAGACCATGGAAACGTCCGTGTAGATATTCCGCTCCTCCCGCAGGGCCCTGACCCCCGCGTCTATGGCCCGGGGATGGAAGCGGAAGGTTTTGGCGAATTCCACATCCGCCGTGGTATGGGCGATGCGGGTGCGGATCAGCATCTCCCTTTCGTCAACCCGATAGTCGCCGAATTCCCTCTCGATAATGACGAAACTTCTTCTGTAGATCTCATCGGGGGGCAGGTACTGCCTCTCACCTTCCATCTCTCAACCTCCCGTATTTTTCCGCCGCCTCTATGAATGACCCGGCCATGGCCGGATTGGCAGCGAAGTGGTGATGGACCCAGCTCCCCAGAACGTTATGCCTCTGGAAGCCCTCCTCCAGAACCCTCGTCCCCTTCCTGACCGTAAAAACAAGGGGTTCCCCCGTGTTCCCCTCCTCCAGGGCGGACCAGTGGAAAACATGGCCCCGGCCGCGGGTACCCCTTTGTCCCAGGATCGTATCGCAATTCGTTTCCGTTTCGCAGTATCCCAGGGCTTTGAGTTTTTCCCCCAGCCGGGCCTTTCCCGGCAGGAGCCCGGCCATGGGGAAGGAACGGCCTTCCCCGTCTATGATCTCTTCGGTAAGGTACATGAACCCCCCGCACTCCCCGTAAACGGGCAGCCCCTTTCCCGCCAGATCCCGCAGCTGGGCCAGAAGATCCCCGTTGGCGGACAGTTCTCCTGCGTAGAGCTCGGGGTAGCCCCCCCCCAGATAGACCGCATCGATCCCCTCCCCCACGGATCGGTCCTTCAGGGGGCTGAAGAAACGGATCCGGGCGCCCCGGTGGCGCAGAATATCCAGATTGTCCTCGTAGTAAAAGCGAAAAGCCCCATCCCGGGCCACGGCGATGGTGACGAAGGGCTCCCTCCGGGTTTCTTCGCCGAAAATCCCCGTCCGGGGGCGCTGCTCCGGCAGCTTCCGGTCCGCCAGGGAGAGAAGCTTTTCCAGCTCCACAGTCCGACCGACCGCCTCTATGATGCTGTCCCGGATTCTCCCGTGATCCGCCGATTCGATATCCTGGTCCAGACCCAGATGGCGCTCGGGCAGGATGAAGCGGCTGTCCTTCATGAGATATCCCAGGACCGGTTTTCCCGTTCTCTCCTCTATGGCCGTTTTGATGATTCCGTAATGATGCTCCGATCCGACCTTGTTAATGAGAAAACCGGCGATATTCACCTCCCGGTCGAACTCGATAAAGCCCAGGGCCGTGGCCGCCGCGCTCCTGGCCACGGCCGTTCCGTCCAGAACCAGAAAGACGGGAAGTTTGAGGATTTTGGAGAGATGGGCGGCGCTGCCCCTTTCGTCCAGGGGACCCGCCCCGTCGTAGAGTCCCATGACCCCCTCCACCACGGCCACGTCGCCGGGGCGGCTCTCGAACAGCTCCCCGATGACCGGTTCGTCCAGGATCATCGTATCCAGATTGCGGCAGATCTTCCCCGCCGCCGCCCCGAGGAATCCCGGGTCGATATAATCGGGTCCCGCCTTCCAGGGCTGCACATCGTGCCCGGCGGCGGCCAGAGCGCCCAGGATCCCCATGGTCATGGTTGTCTTGCCGCAGCCCGACCGGGTCCCCCCAATGATAAATGCCTTTTTTCCGCCCTTCATGAAACCTCCCGGGCACGGAGGGACGCAGAGTACTGCTGTCCCATTTAAATACCCGTTAAATGCGACATTCTGGTTTTCCGCGGCAGGTCTTCTGACTTCCGGAAGATCACTCCCCCCTTCCCGTTTCCCCGGGGAAACAGTGGCATGGGGAGGCTCGGATAGGGAAATCCCCTCCGACGGCCCTGGGCCGTTCCGGTTACAGCGGCGGGTCCGTACCTGACTTGCACAGGTTTCCCTTGACCGCGGAAAAATTCGGAATGATAGAACATACTTATTCCCAATTCCGGTCAATGTCAAGGTTATTCGGGGAATTTTCCCGGAACATCTTTCTCCCTCCCGTTATGGACAAAAGAATTCAATCCCGCTATGATGGGCATCTATCAGTCCTACGATCAGGGGAATCCGGTGCGAATCCGGAGCGATCCCGTCACTGTGATCCGAATTTTCGGTAAGTCAGGTTACCTGCCGGGGGACTTAGAATAACAATCTTCGCGGAAAGAGCGTTATTCCCATAGGTTACGCCCCGTGCCGGCCCTTGGGAAAACTCTTTTCCCGAAAAAGGGAGAAGACGAAATGAAAAAGAGGAAAGCCATACCCGATATGGCCTTCGTGAGCCTGGCAGCCGCCTGGCTCTTCCTATCGGCGGGATGTGCGTCAACAAATGACAAAGCCATCCTGGTAGTCAGTTTCGGCACAAGCTACAACGACAGCAGAAACATCACCATCGGCGGTATAGAATCGGCCATCAGGGAAAATTTCCCCGATTACGAGGTGAGGCGCGCCTTTACGTCCCAGATTATCATCGACAAGCTTAAAGAGAGGGACCGCCTTGAGATCGACAACGTGGAGGAAGCCCTGGACCGGCTGTCGGAGGAGGGATACAAAACCGTCATAGTGCAGCCCACCCATCTGATGCACGGATATGAGTACGACGACGTCATGGCGGATCTGGAAAAGCACAAGAGTCAATTCAAGAGCATAGCCCTGGGCGAACCACTTCTCGCAAGCGATAGGGATATGGCCGATGTCATCCAGACCATCACCGCCCGGACGGCGCCCTATGTGGATGGGAACACCGCCGTCGTTTTCATGGGCCATGGCACGGAGCACGAAGCGAACCGGGTCTATGCGGATTTGCAGGAGAGGATCACCGCCGCCGGTTATGGCCACTATTTCATAGGGACAGTGGAGGCGAGCCCCGATCTTGAGGATGTCCTGGGTGCGGTGAAGGCCGCGGGATTTACCCGGTGCTACCTGGAAGCGCTGATGGTTGTCGCCGGAGACCACGCCAACAACGATATGGCCGGGGACGGAGAGGATTCCTGGAAAACGGCCTTTGAGGCGGAGGGCATGGAAGTCCACTGCATCCTGGAGGGCCTGGGCCAGTTCCATGATATCCAGGACATCTATGTCAGGCACGTAAGGACGGCCATCGGGAGTCCGTCATGATCCTGTCCGGAACGCACAGGGGGGATAAAATGGGAAGGAAAGGGATATCAATACTCGGGGGGCTGATGCTGGCCGCCTTGATGCCGCTTTTTGCGGAGGAGGGAATAAAAATCCCCGTTTACGGTAACCGTATACGGGAAGGTTCCTACGGGATAGATGTGGAATCGAGCTCCTC
>QKAI01000039.1 GCA_003246505.1 Spirochaetaceae bacterium
AAATCTCATCCGGACCGGGGAGGATCTCACCTTCCGGCTCCGGGGAACGGAGGAGGACGAATCCCTTGTCTTCACCCCCCATTACCGGCAGCACCGGGAGCGATACGGCCTCTACTGGAATATCGTGCGGACCGATTCACCTGAACGGGAGGCCCATCTGAAGGAGCTCCGGGAGGCGGCCCTGCTGGCGGAAGCCACCCTGGACTCCCTGCCCGTGGGAAACGACCAGTACGAGCTGACCCATGCCGTCGCCGGGGAGAAGACCTACACGGGGACCTGGGACGGGTACACCTACCGTTGCGCCGACCGGGGGGGTTGGTTCCGCTATGCCCTGGATATTCTACCGGGAAGGGAGAACATCCTCATGGTCACCTACTTTGATTTTGACCGGGACCGCTCCCTCATTATCGACGTGGAGGGGGAGATGACCATAAGGGAGGAGTGCGATTTCCCTCCGGGGCGGGGCTTTTATGACCGGCGGTACACCATCCCCGCCGCCCTGGCAGAAGGGAGGGACAGGGTGGCTATCACTTTCCGGGGCGGGGACGGGGGCAAGTCACCGGGGATCTACCACATCCTCCGCATGCTCAAGGCCTAGGAAAACCGGGCGATAATCTCCCGCAGCCTCCGGACCGACTCCCCATGGCCGAACTGGGCGATGACCAGGAGCAGCTCCTTGAACTGGTACAGGGGCAGCCTCTCCTCCCATCCCGGAGTCAGGGGGTAGGACGCCCCGTAACCCTCGAAGAAAGCCTCCGGAAAGGGGGTGTACATTTTCGTCATGGCCAGGTCCGCCTCGGGGTGGCCGTAGTGGATGGCGGGATCGATGAGAACAATCCCCCCGGTCTCCTTCCGGAAGACGTTATTCATCCAGAAATCACCGTGGCAGAGGGCGGGGGGCAGATCGGGGACCAGATCCCCCATTTTCCGGAAGATTCCCTCGATCCCCCGGAGATCCTCCGGCCTCAGGAATTCGTCGTTTCGGCCGGCATGGAAATAACAGGCCACCCGGTGGTTGTAAAAGAAGTCGACCCAACCCTCGGTGGGGGTGTTCCTCTGGCGCCAGATGCCCAGGTAATTGTCATGGGGATACCCGAAGTACTCCCCCCTGACCCGGTGCAGCATCCCGAACTGTCTGCCGAAGAGATACCACGCCTCCTCTCCGGCGGTCTCCCCTTCCCTTCCCAGATCCTCCATCAGGAGATATTTATGGGAATATCCCAGAACCGGGGGCACGGGTACGGTGCCTGTCTGCGCCAGAGTGCTCAGGCCCTCCGCCTCCAGGCGGAACAGCTCCGGGATATCGGTTTTACACATTTTCACGATGAACGATCCCGCGGAATGGGTGATCCGGAAGACATGATTGGCGGCGCCGGAAACAAGATACTCCCAGCCGGTAGACTCCTTCCTGGCCAGCCGGCCCACTTCCTCCAGCTGTTCCCCCGTAAGCATCGGTTTATCCCCTTCCATAGTCTCCCCCCCCTTTCCAGTACTTACCCTAATCCCGAATCGCCGATAGGGCAAGAAAAAAAGACCGCCCCCGGGGGGGCAGTCCGTAGTCAATGGCGGAAAAATGCGTTAACGGGCTTTCCCCCCGTCGAAGGCCTCTTTCTTCTCATCAAGAATTGCCTGGTATCCCGCATCCAGATACTCCTTGCTCGATTCCCTGTACAGGGCGTCGAAATCGCTGGGATTGCTAATGACCAGCTTCACGTAGAGTTCCTTGAAAAGGGAGGCCAGATCGCCGGAGTATTCGCTCAGGCTGGCGATGGGCACCGTGAAGAGCGTGTCCGGGGTATAGAACTCCTTGTACCTGGTAATATTCTCGATGGTATCCCTAATCAGGTATTCGTAACCGGCGGGGCCGTAGGAGTTGATGGCGGCCAGGGCGTTGAGCTCCTCGCTGCCGTAGGTTTTGTTGGCGTTGACCAGGCACCAGTAGTCCGCGTTGTCGTTGTTGGAAAGCCTCTGCTCCCCCGTGTATCCCAGGGAGACGGGCAGCTTGTTCTCGTCCAGCCTGTAATGGGTCCCCTCGAAGCCGTTCTGCAGGGTATAGAGCACCTCGGGCTGACTCATCCACTCCAGGTAGAGCCAGAAGGCGATCCGCGCTTCTTCGGAGGCTTTCACGTTGACCCCGTAAATCATGCCGAAGGGCCAGTAGGAGCGTCCCTGGGGTTTGTTCCCCTCGGGGACCAGGGCCATGGGGTTGAGCACGGCCAGTTTTGCCTGGGGGTCGTTGGCCAGGAGGTTGTTGATCTCCTTTATGGAGGTGGAGTACATGTAAAGGCTCCATACGCCGGCCTTGCCGGAGAGGAAGTCCGCCTTGGCCTGGTTGCCGTCCGTATCCAGGTAGAACTCCTTGCTGATGAGCCCGTTGTTCCACTGGTGGTTCATGTTTTTGAGGAAGTCCCGGGTCGGGTCCCAGGTCAGGGCGGCCACGGCCAGATCCGAATTGAGGGCTCGCCCCTCCCTGTCCTCGGGCCAGCTGCGGAAGGCGTAATCGAAGTTAAAGGACTTGGTCATGAGATAGGCGGAGGCATAGCCCAGGCCCGCTTTTTTCCAGGCCCCGAGCAGGGCGTTATAATCCTCCAGGCTACCGGGCATGGTCATGCCAACCCTGTCGATCCAGTCCTGCCGGATAAGGGTGACCCAGTTTTTGGACACCAGCTCGATCCGGTCGCCCATGGCGATCTTCTGCTCCCCGTCGATCACCCCGTACTTGGTGACGATGTCCCCCATGTTTTTCCAGTAGGTCGGGGCGTACCGGGCGATCTCCCCCGTGTCCAGAGTCTGATAGGCCCCTTCGGAGTAGTAGTCCAGAATGGCGGGATAATCGTAGTGGAAGATGATGTCCGGAGCGGTGCCCGCCGCCAGAAGCTGCTTGAAGTCCACCACCTCCGTACTCCGCCCGATGGAGACGAATTCCACGTTCACATTGTATTTCTTGCCGAAATTCTCCTGGATCCACCTGGTCCAGTAGCTGTCCGTGGGGTTCCAGCCCTCCCAGCCCCTCTCGTAGACGGGAATCCTCAGGGTGACCGTCTCCTCGAAGCCCTGGGAGTAATCCTTGCTCCCGTCCAGTTTTCCCCCCGCCTCCGAACCGGCGGCCGTGCTTTTCCCGCCGCAGCTCCAGAGGAGCAGACTTGCCAGGAGCCCCGCCGTCAGGACCCTCGCGGCGCGCAACAGTTTTGATTTCATTCCATAACCTCCAATATTTCGACCTGCCGGAGCAGGCTGTTTTCCCTTAACCCTTCACGGCCCCGATCATGACCCCCTTGACGAAGTACTTCTGCAGGAAGGGGTAGATGCAGACGATGGGCACCGTGGCGAACATGATGCAGGACGCCTTGAGCACCTCCGGATTGGTCATGCGGACCCCCGTGTCCGTGGGCTGGCTCTGGAAGGCCTCCGAAGCGGCGATGATCAGGTAGTAAAGCTTGAGCTGCAGGGGCCTCAGATCGGTCCTCTGCTTGATATAGAAGAGGGCGTCCATATAGGTATTCCACCGTCCCACCATGTAGAAGAGGGAGAGGGTGGCCAGGATCGGCTTGACCAGGGGCAGGATGACCCGCAGCAGAATGGTGAAGTGGTTGGCCCCATCGATGACCGCCGATTCGATCAGGCTCTCCGACACGGAGCTCTGGAGGGAGGTTTTCATGATGAGAAAGTTGTAGGCGCTGAAGGCCAGGGGAAGAATCATGACGGCCATCCTGTCCAGAAGCCCCAGTTTGTACATGAGCAGATACTCCGGAATGATCCCCCCGCTGAAATAGAGGGTGAACATGAAGAGGAAGGAGAAGAGGGTCCTCCCTTTGAAGTCCCTGCGGGAGAGGGGATAGGCGGCGCAGACGGTCAGGACCATGCCCAGCAGGGTGAAAACCACCGTCACGAAGACGGAAACGTTGAAGGACCGGAGGATGCTCCCGTCGGCGAAGATCTTGCGGTAGGCCTCCAGGGTCAGCCCCTTGGGCCAGAGGACCACCTGCTGGGTCACGACGTAATTCTCGTCGCTGACCGATTTGGCCAGGACGTGGATGAAGGGGAGCACGCAGGTCAGGCTCACCAGGGTGATGAACAGGTAAATGATGCCGTCGGAGAGGATCTGTCCCGTTTTTCTTCGTAAGTATGTTAAGCTTCTTGCCATGGGATTCTCCTATATCAGGCCCTGCTCGCCCAGTTTCTTCGCCGCCCGGTCCGCCAGGAGCACCAGGATGAGCCCCACCAGGGACTGGAAGAGCCCCAGGGCGGTGGCCCGGCTGAATTTGCTGTTCTGGATGCCCCATTCGTATACCAGGACGGGGATGGTGCTGGTGAACTCGGTGGTGGCGTAGTTCATGAGGGAATTCACCCTTTCGAAGGAGCCCCCCATGATCCGCCCCAGATTCATGATGAGCAGGGTGACGATGGTGCTCCGGATGCAGGGAAGGGTGACGTTCCACATCTGCCTGATCCGTCCGGCCCCGTCGATCCGGGCCGCCTCGTAGAGTTCCGGGCTCACGCTGGTGATGGCCGCCAGATAGATGATGGTGCCCCAGCCCATGCTCTGCCAGGCCCCGATGACCACATAGGAGAAGAGCCAGGGCACGTCCTTCTGCAGGAAGGGGAAGCGGTCCATCCCCGCCGAGGCGATGACCGCGTTGACGATCCCGTTGTCCACAGAGAAGAGCTGGTAGGCCAGGGATCCGATGATGATCCAGGAGAGGAAGTGGGGAAGGTAGAGCACGGTCTGGCTGATTTTCTTGAAGGCCCTCGAGCGGATTTCGTTGAGAAGCAGGGCCAGTACGATGGGCATGGGAAAGGAGACGATCAGGTCCAGGATGTTCAGAAGCAGGGTGTTCCTCACCGATTTGAGGAAGCTCCTGTGGGTGAATACCTGGCGGAAGATCTCCCAGCCCACCCATTCGCTGCCCAGGAAACCCTTGAGGATCTTGTAATCCTTGAAGGCTATGACGAGCCCGAACATGGCGCCGTATTTGAATAACAGGGCGAAGGCCAGGGGGAGGGAGAGGAGGGCATAGAGCTGCCAGTCCCTCCTCAGGTAAAAGCCGGGGCCCTTCTTTTTCAACAGGTGATCAGACATGGTACGGATATTCCTCGGATTATTTTTTTTGCCTGTAGACAGCATAGGAGGGGGTTTGGAAACCCGTAAACAATCAGTTTTGACAGTAATTATTATTTTTGATCATCAAAAAAAAGGCCTCTGAAGGGAGAAACGGGGGATTTCCCTTCCCCCCGGGGCGGGCGGCGGGCCGGGGGTGGGATTTTCACAGGAAAAGGGGATCAATATTAAGGGGAAAATATCAAAAGTGATAGATCATTCGCTTTCCGGGCCGTATAGGCGGCGGAATTCGGAGGG
The DNA here is from genome assembly GCA_003246505.1 of Spirochaetaceae bacterium. Classification (GTDB taxonomy): domain Bacteria; phylum Spirochaetota; class Spirochaetia; order DSM-2461; family DSM-2461; genus SZUA-368. The sequence continues at coordinate 5,357 of QKAI01000039.1, forward strand.
GGTGATCCCCTCGTATTTCTTGAAAAAGCGCCCCAGGCTCTGGGAATTCCGGTATCCCGTGCTCCGGGCGATAGCCTCGAGGGACCCATCCGTGTCCAACAGGAGGTGCTTGGCCGCTTCGATCCTCTTCCCGTTGATGCAGTCGAGGAGGCTCTTCCCGGTCATCTCCTTTATGATCTTCCTCATGTAGGAGTAGCTTATGCCCAGGCGGTCCGCCATGGTCTCGAAATCGATATCCCCCCGGTAGTTCAGCTCGATGTAGGAGAGGATCCGCTGCAGGTTGTCCGGATGGGGATCCGATTCGTTCCGGGAGAGGTAGCCCCGGATGGTGCGGAAGAACTCCAGAAGGGCTTCGTTGATCTCTTCCAGGGTCTCCTTGCGGGAGATGATCCCGTAGACGTTGCCGCAGTGGCCGAAGATGCGGGCCGTATTGATGTTTCTCTCCACCAGGAATTTCAGGGTGATCCCGATTATCTGGTTGTATATGAGGAGGACATTGTCGTAGGAGACGTAGGAGGCCCCCCGGATCAGCCCCTCGATGACCCCCAGCTCATCCTCTATCCTCGCCATATCCCCGGAATGGAGATAGTTGATGATCTTCTCCACCTCCACATGGGGATAGAAGTAGCTGCCCCGGCCCTCCATCTCCTCCCGCCAGAAGAGGAGGCTCCCCTTTCCGGTGAGCAGTTTCCCCCTCAGGGCCTCCCCCGCTTCCAGCCGGCACTGGGCCAGCTTCTCCAGCCCGCAGTGGACCCCGCTGACCCCGGCGGAGAGGGTCCTTCCCGTTCTGTCGTAGAAATCCCTCCGCGCCTCCCCTATGCGCTCTCTCAGCATGAGGGGCGTTTCGGTCTGGTCGTAATGGGGCAGATTCATCACCAGGGTGACCCGGGCGCGCCGGTCCCCCAGGCCGAAGAAATTCCCCCGGTCCAGCATCATGTGCTCCTCAATCACCCGCTGCATGAGGCGCCCCGAACCGGCGTCGGCTTCCTCCGCCCCGTCCCTCTCCCAGAGGATAAGCAGGAAGTGGGGGTGGGTGAAGAAACGGGAGAGCTCCTCCCTCTCCTCCGGTTCCAGGAGACCCTCCTCCAGGCAGCGGGTGACCAGGAGGGTGCGCTTCTCCCCCTCCCTCTCCCTTATGACGTCCACCAGCCCCCGGCTCTTCTCGCGGACGCTCATGAACACGCTCTGGAGATACTCCAGCTCGTTCTTCTCCCCCCCGGGCACGTCGGACCCTATATCGGAGGCGTAGCGGACCAGGTCCCTCATGGGCTTGAGAAGCTTTCCGGCGGTCAGGCGGATGAAGAGGACGCCGGTCAGCAGAAGCAGTACGGCCAGGAGGACCATCTTCCTGCGCAGGGCCGCCTCCCGTATCATCATGTCCCGGAGGGAGGTGCGATTCACGTAAACCCAATCGTCGAATTGGCTCGGCTGCAGATAGGTGACCCAGTTCCCCGCCGTGGCCGTACGGGAGAGGCGGTCCTCCGTACCGTTCCAGTCCAGGCCCAGCTCCCGGGCGTTTCTTCCCAGGAAGGCCGGGTCGGGGTGGATGAGGATCCTTCCCTCCCGGTCGGTCAGAAAGCAGAACCCGCCCCCTTCCGTGGAGACCGGATTGAGAATGCGGTTCAGCTGCTTCTCGTAGAGATTGATGACGATGGTGCCCCGTATGGAGGAGGCGATCGTCCGCACCGGATAGACGAAGGAGAAGATGTCTTCGTAGGACTCCCCCCCCAGGCCGCCCTGGATGTCGTTGACCGTGGACAGGTTCATCTTCCTGCCCACCCAGAACCCGTTGATCCGGCTGTTTCTTCTCACCTCCCCGATGAGCCATGTGAGATCCCGGTAGTTGTCCGGTGTGACGATGCCCTTGTCGCTGGAGACGATGTATCCGCCCCCCTCCACGACAAAGCAGGCGCTGTGGATGAGGGTCTCGTTCAGGAGAAGATCGGAGAAGGCGTTCCCCGCCTCCATCGCCTTGAGAATGCTCACGTAATCCCGGTTCAGGTCCGCATAGCTGTCCAGGCCGCGCAGCCCCCGGAAGGAGGAGCTCTCGATGAGGCGCAGGGTGCTTTTAATGATGTCAAAGAGGATCCTCTCCAGGGAGCGGCTGACCGTCAGGGTATTGTCCCTCAGGGAGGAGGAAGCCCTCTCCTCGGCATAGGCGAAGATGTACCGGGAATTGAAGGTGGTGAGGACAACGGTGGGGACGGCGAGAGCCAGGAGGATGAGGAAATAGAGCTGGAAGAAAAAGGAGTGCCTTTTCATGGATCTGATTGATCTTACCACAGCCCCGGGCCGGTGAAAAGGGAAGAGAAAAAATAAACCGCCGCTCTATGGCTTTCCGCCGGGAAATTCCTTATAATTCGGAAAGAGACAATTGATAATGAATAAACGGTCCTTTCTCTTTTTGCTGTTTCCCCTGATCCTTTCCCTCTCCTGTGAGGAAAAGAGCGACCCCAGGAGTCTGCGGGTGGGGCTATACGACAATCCCCCCAAGGTCTACCGGAACCTTAGGGGCGAACCCCGGGGTATCTTCATCGAGACCCTGGAGTATATGGCGGAGAGGGAGAACTGGAACATCGAATATGTCTACGGGGAGTGGAACGGGCTTCTGGAGCGGCTGGCCGCGGGGGAGCTGGATCTCATGCCCGACGTGGCCTACACCGAAGAGAGAAACCGCGTCCTGGCTTTCAGCAAGCTCCCCCTCCTCTCTTCCTGGCTTCTCGTTTACTCCGCTGAGACCAGGGAGATACTGACCCAGAAGGATCTGGACGGTCTCCGGGTGGCGGTCCTCAGCGGATCCTACCAGGAGAGGTTCCTCCAGAGGCTCAACGGGGAGGAGGGCTACCGGATTGAGCTCCTCACGCTGAACGATTACGGTGCCACGGTGGACGCGGTCTCGAAGGGAGAGGCGGACGCCTGCGTGGTGGACCGTTTTTTCGAATACACCAACGACGGCAGGGCCCTTACCCCCTCCCCCCTGATCCTGGCCCCCTCCCATCTCTACTTCGCCGCCCCCAGGGGGAGCGACCCCCGCGTTCTGGCGGCGGTGGACAGGGACATCTCCCGGCTCCTGAACGAAGACCATGCCGTCTACAACAGGATCCTTTCGGACAATCTGCACAAATATCACGACTATTACCGCCGGAAGATCATTATGGTTTCCCTGGCAGCCTCCGCGGTGATCATCCTCCTGGCCCTGGTGATCATAACCCTTCTGAAAAGGCAGATCGAGATCAAGGCCCGGGAGCTCTACAAGCAGAAGGAGGTCATGGAACAGATCCACCGCATGAATATCCTGGGGCAGCTCTCCAGCGAGATAGCCCATGATTTCAATAACATTCTCTGCGGGATCTTCGGCTATGTGGAACTGATCGGCCAGATTAACGAGAACGAAGAGATAGCCCGGATGCTCGGGGATGTCATGGAAGCGGGCAGGAGGGGGGAGAAGATCATCGGGCAGATTCTCTCCTTCGGGAAGTCGGGGGAGAGGGAGAGGGTGGCGGTGAAGCTGAGTTCCCTTATTACGGAAGTGACCGGTCTCCTGCGGGCGGGATTTCCCTCCAGCATCAATATCACCACCGCCTTTCCCCCCGGCGAGCCGGATCTCCTCCTTGATACGGACAGGATCCACGAATGCCTGATGAATCTCTGCACCAACTCCCTGCAGTCCATGGGCCGGGATAGGGGGGACCTTGAGCTGATCCTGGAAAGGAAGGAGATCCCCTTCGGGCGGGTGGGCATCGTGGGCGCCCTCAAGGCGGGGACCTATCTTGTCCTGAAAATCCGGGACACCGGAACCGGGATCCCCCCGGAGATTCTGAACAGGATATTCGAACCCTACTTCTCCACCAAAAAGCAGGGCGAAGGCACCGGCCTGGGGCTGGCGGTGGTGTTCAACGTGATGAAGCAGCACGGGGGAAATATAGAAATCCGCAGCGTCCCCGGGGTGGGAACCACATTTTTTCTTTACTTTCCGGTCAATCCATAAACAAAGGGTTTATAATTTAATCCTTTCATTGAACGGGGAAATTTGTTATGTTGAAAGGGGAGAAGTCCCGGGCGCGGCACTTTTCCCCAATAAGCAAGGAGGCATTATGTCTAATCAACGTGAGAATCCCTTCAAACCGGTTCAGGGAGCTCTCAAAAAGGGGCAGATCACGGCAATCGCCATAGGCGTTTTCCTGGTCATCTCTCTCCTGACCGGTTTTTATATGGTGGATCAGACCGAGGAAGCGGTGGTGCTCCGCCTGGGTCGTTATTTCAAAACCACAGAGCCGGGACTTCAGTTCAAAGCCCCCCTGGGCATAGACCGGGTCTACAAGGTACCCGTCACGGTCATCCACACCCTCCAGTTCGGTTTCCGGACCGACGAGCCCGGGGTGGTGACCATGTACTCCCGGGGCGATTACAGCAACGAATCCCTCATGCTCACCGGGGATCTGAATATTGCCAATGTCTCCTGGATCGTGCAGTACAAGATCAGCGACCCCCAGAGCTGGCTCTTCAACTTCCGCTCCGCCGATCATGAAAAGACCATACGGGATGTCTCCCAGTCCACCATTAACATGCTGGTGGGGGACAGGACCATATTCAACGTCATGTCCAGCGAGAGGACCAACATAGAGATCAAGGCGGGGGACCTGATAGAGGAGACCCTGGCGGGCTATCAGATGGGAGTGGAAATCGTGGCGGTGAAGCTACAGGACGTGGTTCCCCCGGAAGGGGCGGTACAGAACGCCTTCGAGGATGTGAACAAATCCATCCAGGACATGAACAAGCTCATCAACGAAGGTAAAGAGCAATACAACGCGGAAGTCCCCAAGGCGGAGGGCGAAGCGAAGAGAATGATCCAGGAGGCGGAGGGCTACGCCGTGGCCAGGGAAAACCGTGCGAACGGAGACGTGGCCCGTTTCAACTCCGTATACGAGGAATACCGCCGCAATCCGGCCGTTATGACGGACCGGCTTTACTGGGAAACCATGGACGCCATTCTCAAGGCCGATCCGGACCTGAAGATCATCGACAAGGGGCTCAATAATCTGCTGCCCCTCATGGACATTTCCGCCGAAGGAGCAGCCCGATGAACAAAATGGTTAAACCCATAGTCGTAATAGTCGTCATATTTCTCATAGTGATCATACTCAGGCCCTTTTTCATCGTGCAGGAGGGGGAGCAGGCCGTGGTCATCCGCTTCGGAAGACTCATCCGGACCGAAACGGAGGCGGGGCTGAAGCTCAAGATGCCCGGGGTGGACAACATCCAGTTCTATCCCAAGAAGATCCTCTCTTGGGACGGGGCGGCCAAGAAGGTGCCCACCAACGAGCAGCAGTACATCTGGGTGGACACCACCGCCCGCTGGAAAATCACCGATCCCTCCCTCTTCTACGAGGCCGTGAAAACGGAAAACCAGGCTCAGGGAAAACTGGACGATGTCATCGAATCGGCGGTCAAGACGGTCATATCCAAATACCCCCTGGTGGAATCGGTTCGCAGCACCAATGAAATCATCGAATCCCAGGCGATCAAGGCGGAGGAGGACGCGGTCGTGGCGGCGGCCTCTACCAATGTCCAGGCCGCCCTGGGGGATGACGTTTTCGCGGAAATAAGGATGGGCCGGCTCAAACTGTCCGACGGGATGCTGGAGCATGCCAAGGAGAATACAGCCCAGTTCGGTATTGAGCTGATAGACATCGTGGTCAGGCAGATCAAGTATTCCGATGAACTGACCCAATCCGTTTACGACAGGATGATACAGGAACGGGCCCAGATGGCCCAGTACAACCGGTCCTTCGGGGAAGGGCAGAAGGAGGAGTGGCTCGGAAGGCTGACCAAGGAGAAGGACGCCATCCTCTCCAAGGCCTATAACGAGTCGGAGACCCTCAAGGGAACCGCCGACGCCAGGGCGGCCGCCATCTACGCGGAAGCCTACGGCAGGGATGAGAAGTTTTACAACTTCTGGAAGGCCATGGAGTCCTACAGGAACACCATGCCCGGCCTCAAGAAGGTACTGACCACGGACATGGATTATTTCGATTATCTCTATTCGAAGAACTAGAGCAGAGGGGGCCCGGTGGGGCCCCTTTTTTATTATCGGATGAGACCGTACATGTCCCCCTTTCTATGCCAGGCGGCGGCCTCCTCGCTCCGGCCCCTCTTTTCGCAGCCCAGGGCGTAGATGTGGCATTTGCGGGCCAGCTCGTCCACGGCGAGGCTCTCCCTTTCCGGGGAGACGCCGTGCCGGGCGAACCACCCGCTGGCCACCAGATTCTCCAGACCGGCCAGGCGGAATTTCTCGATCTGCCCGTACTTTTCGGAGAGCTGCTCCCACTCCCCCGCCCGCTTCGTCACCAGGGGCTCATCGATATAGCCCACCGGATCCCGGGCGGTGATTCTTATCCAGAGCTCATAGTCTTCGGCGATCTCCAGGTCCTCCCGGAATCCGCCGCTCTCCTCCCACAGATCCCGCCGGATCATGACAGTGGAGGGGCCTATGATGCATTTCCCCAGGGAGTCCTCATAGACGTCCCCCTCCCTCCGGTGGGTCTGGGTCTTCTGGCTGACGACCTTACCCTTCCGGAGCCAGACCTCCCGGGTATGGATCAGGCGCAGGTCCCGGTTCTCCCGGGCCAGGGCGGTCTGGCGGGCCAGTTTCTCCGGTGCCCACAGGTCGTCCGAATCGAGAAAGGCGATCCAGTTGCCCTCCGAGGCGGCCACCGCCCGGTTGCGGACCCGGCCGGCCAGGCCCGTATGGGACATTTTCAAAACCTTCCAGCGCAGGTTTTCACCCGTTTTCCCCAGGATCTCCCGGGCCGCTTCCTCCGATCCGTCCCGGGATCCGTCATCGGCCACGATTATCTCGTGGGGCTTCTCGGTCTGGTTGAGAACGCTTTCCAGGGCTTCGGAGAGAAGCTCCCTTCTGTTATAGACGGGTATAATAATGGACAGGGCTGTCATAAATTCATCCTATCCCCATAGATCGGAAAGTTTCAACCGGGAAAACAGAATAAATCTCCGCCGGATCGTCTCTTTTTTTTTTACTTTTCCCCTTCCCTGAATATAATTAATAATAGCGATGTCTTTCCCCATAGAAAAATGGAGTATCAATATGAAAAAACTGGCCAACAGGATTATCGTTATCACCCTGATCCCCATGCTGGGGACGATCCTTATTTTCACCCTCCTTTCCTGGAATTTCGCGAAGAGCACCATACGGAGCCTCTCTAACAGCCTTATCAGCGAAAGCGTTTCCACCTGGACCGGAGAGTTCGAAGCCTTTTTCGACAAAAAGGAGGTGATTCTGGATATGGTCATGGCCTATCTCGGGGATAATCTGACCCTGAAGGAACTGGCCGATGAGAGGCTTCTTGCGGGGGAGATGGAGGATTTCAAGAAAGTCTTCACCCCCGCCGTCAGATATCTCAACCTCCTGAACCTCTATGCCTGGTACGCTCCGGAATACACCCCGGACAATCTCATGGAAATATCCATAAGGAATATGAACCTGGACGGGGAGATCTCCTATGTCATGGACCAGACCTACACCCGATCGGACATAACCGGTCCCAGCTGGAACTGGTTCACCATCCCCGAAGAGAGGGGATGGAATATATCGGACCCCTACGACTGGGAGGGATACGAGGAACAGCTCATCTCCTACGGCAAGGCGATCATTGTGGGAGGGCAGACGGTGGGGGTCCTCGGTTCCGATATGTTCATTGGAGCGCTGAACGATCAGCTCCTCGCCGAATCCTTCATGGAGAAGGGATACTACGCCCTCCTGAGCGGGGATCTGACCTTTCTGGCCCATCCCACCCGGCAGGGGGAAACCTGGGATGAGGTCATTCCCGAGGGGGCGGAGGAGTCCGGGGCGATCCTGCGGGACGTATCCCGGAAATCGGGGATCCTGACGGCGGGGGACCAGGTAATCGGATATGAAAGGATGAAGCAGGGCTGGATCATACTGGCCTTCCCCGATATGGGGGAACTCTACCAGTCCCTTCGCCATCTCTCTCTCATCTACCTGGCCATCACCCTGGCCGCGGTGGTCCTGGTCCTCTTCTTCAGCCTGCTTCTGGCACGCAACATCTCCAGGCCCATAGTCTATATATCCCGTTACATAGCCCGGCTGGCCCAGGGAAATCTCTCCCTGACCCTCGATGAGAGTATGGACGGACGGCAGGATGAAATCGGTTTCCTGGGATCTTCCCTCAAGGGCATGTCGGAGAAATTCACCGATGTCATAAGGAACGTGCACTCCTCTTCGGAAAACGTGGGACAGGGTTCCCTCCAATTGTCCCAGGCCTCACAGCAGCTTTCCCAGGGAGCGACCCACCAGGCCAGCAGCACCGAGGAGATATCCAGCAGCATGGAGCAGCTCTCCTCCAATATCGAGCAGAATCTCTCCAGCGCCCAGAGCGCCGACGAACGGGTGAGCCGGATGACCAGGGACGCGGAAAAGGGAGGAGAGGCGGTGACCAGGTCGGTGAATGCCATCAGGGTCATAGCGGAGAAGATCCGGGTTATCGACGAGATCGCCCGGAATACGAACATGCTGGCATTGAACGCGGCCATCGAAGCGGCCCGGGCCGGAGAATCGGGGAAAGGGTTCGCCGTGGTGGCATCGGAGGTCAGGAAACTGGCGGAAAGCAGCCAGAGGGCCGCCGGGGAGATTACCACCATCGCCGGGGACAGCGTTAAGATTTCCGAGGAGGCGGGGGAGCTGATCGGCAGCATCATACCGGAGATCAAGGCGACCGCCCAGCTCGTCCAGGAAATTTACTCATCAAGCCGGGAGCAGTCCCACGGCGCGGAGGAGGTTAACAAGGCCATGCAGCAGCTGGACCGGATCATCCAGCAGAACGCCGCCTCGGCGGAGGAGGTGGCTTCCATGGCGGAGGAACTCAACGGCCAGGCGGAATTCATGAGAAACACCGTGGAATTCTTCAAGCTGGGTCAGAGCGGCGGGGAGTGACCTGAAAAAAACCAGAGAGAATTCTCCGGGGCCGGAGGGTTTTCTTTACGGTCCGGCGATAATCTGCTATAGTGTCCCCCTATGACGGCGGCGGACACCCTTTTAAAAAACCCCCTCCTCTCCCGCTCATTAACAGGGGACGAAGAGCGCACTCTACGGGAGAAGGATATGCCCCCCCAGGCCCTTCTCCTCCTGGGCTGCCGCACCGATTCGGAAATCCTGGTGAAGACCGCCCTGGAAAGGGGAGCCCTGGTCAACAAACGGGATTACGAAAGCTGGACCCCCCTCATGCATGCGGTCTATTACAACTGCCACCGCATCATTCCCCTACTCCTCAGAAACCACGCCATGCTCCACATACGGGACGACGAGGGGGAATCGGTCTTCAGCATCGCCCGGAGC
>QKAI01000375.1 GCA_003246505.1 Spirochaetaceae bacterium
GAACTTGATAACTATCTGAAGGTAATAAAGAAGCGGGGTCTCTCAGAGAAGCCGGTCATCATCTCAGAAATGGGGGCGGGCGCCTTCTACGGCTGGCGTGATCCCCATCACGCCCACTGGAGCGAGGAGTATCAGGCGGACTTCCTGGACCAGCTCACCCGGATCATCGTCGAAAGCGACGACTACTCCGGCGTGTCCCTCTGGCAGTACTGCGACAGCCGCACCTATGACAACAAATTCGCCCTGCACAGGCCCCGGGGCTTTAACAACAAGGGCATCGTGGACGAGTACCGCCGGCCCAAGCTGGCCTACGAGCGGGTGAAAAGGAATTTCCGGTCCCTTAAGGGTTAGGAGAGATTTCTCACACGGACCTCCGGTCCGTCCGGTCCCGGGAAGAGCCCTTCCAGCTCCTCCCGGGGCGTCTCCCCGTAGTGATAGGGAATGAGAATCCGGGGATGGAACAGCGTTGCCGCCTCCGCCGCCTGGGCGGGGGTCATGGTGTAGGGCTGGTTCACCGGCAGAAAGGCCACGTCGATATTCTCCAGGTCCCCCATCTCCGGGATCGGCTCCGTATCGCCGGCCACATAGACCCGCAGATCCCCGAAGCCCAGCACATAGCCGTTGTCCCTTCCCCGGGGATGGAAATTCTCCCGCCCCGCCGTGGTGTTGTAGGCGGGAACAGCCTCTATGGCGATACCCCTCAATGTCAGATTTTCCCCGTGGCTCAGGATCCTGACCCCTTCGAAGAGGGGCGCCTCCGCCGCGGAGGCGGGATTCATGATCAGCTCCGTTTCCGGTCCCTTCAGGTCCTCTATGGCCACCGGATCCAGATGGTCCCCGTGCTGATGGGTAATGAGGATCAGGTCCGCCCTCTTCCAGGTCCGGTAGTCCGCGAAGGAGGAGACCGGGTCGATGTGGAGGGAGATGCCCTTCCACTCCAGGGCCAGGGTACCGTGGCCCACGTAGGTGATGGCCAGGGGCCCCGTGGATGTGCCGAATTCCTCGGTAACGAAATCGCTCTGTCCCATATCTCCTCCCTATTCAGAAAACCGAACCTATCCGGTCCATATCCCCCTGGCTGAGGGAAATCTCCCCGCCCATCATGACCCCGTCCACCTGGTCCTCCCGGCGCATGCCCACGATGGCGGCGGTGACCGCGGGATGGCGCAGGACCCAGGCTATGGCCACTTCCGCCGTGGAGCACCCCTTCTCCCGGGCGATCTCCCCCATGGCGGCGGCGATCCTCAGGTTGACCGACAGCTTCGGCTCCTTGAAGAGGACCGAGGCCCGGCGCCAGTCCCCGGCGTCCAGATTCGCGATCCGCTCGGCGCTCATCCTGCCCGTAAGCAATCCGGAGCCCATGGGGGAGTAGGCGATGACCCCTATCCCCTGTTTTTCGCAGTAGGGAAGGAGTTCCTCCTCCGCTTCCCGGCGGACGGCGCTGTAGGGGGGTTGCAGGCTCACGGGAGGGGAAATTTTCGCGGCCCGCTCAATCTGGGCGACGGAAAAGTTGGAAACCCCCAGGTAGCGGACCTTCCCCGCCTTCCGCAGGCGGTACATGGCCTCGTAGGCCTCGTCGATGAGGGCGTCATCCTCTTCGGGGGGCCAGTGCATCTGATACAGATCTATCACATCGACCTGCAGGCGGCCCAGGCTCTCCTCGGCCTCCTTCTGGATATTGGCGGCGCTGTAGTTGTTGCCCGTGTTTCCCTCGGAGTCCCAGGTCCGGGTGCATTTGGTAAAAACATAGGGTTTGGGGGATGTCTGCTTCAGTGCCTCCCCCACCACCTCCTCCCCGTGGCCCAGGCCGTAGATGGCCGCCGTATCGATCCAGTTGATCCCCCGGTCCAGAGCCCTGTGAATGGTCCGATAGGAGTCCCTGTCGTCCTGGGCGCCCCACCCCCGGGCCCAGTCGCCCCCTATGGCCCAGGTTCCCAGGCCTATGGGGGTTATCTCCAGATCGCTCGTTCCCAGTCTTTTTGTCACCATTGTCAGTATCCCGATTCGATCGTCTTTCCCTGGACGATTTTCACGCCCCCGCTCGTTCCCAGGCGGGTCGCCCCGGCCTTGATCATGGCCACCGCATCCTCAAAGGTCCGGACGCCGCCGGCGGCCTTGACCCCCATGTCAGGGCCCACGGTCTTTCTCATGAGGGCCACGTGCTCCACCGTGGCGCCGTGGGTGGAGAATCCGGTGGAGGTCTTCACGAAATCGGCTCCCGCCTTTTTGACAATCTCCGAGGCCAGGACGATCTCCTCCGTGGTCAGGAGGGCCGTTTCGATGATCACCTTGAGAAGGGCCTTGCCGCAGGCCTTCTTCACGCCCCGAATATCCCCTTCCACCAGGGCCAGATCCCGATCCTTCAAAGCCCCGATATTGATGACCATGTCCACTTCCGTGGCTCCCTCCGCCACGGCGGTCTGCGCTTCGAAGGCCTTCGCCGCGGAGACCATGGCCCCCAGGGGGAAGCCGACCACGCAGCACACATTGACCCCGGTGCCCCTGAGATTGGCGGCGCACCTCCCGACCCAGGTCGTATTCACGCAGACCGAACAGAACCGGTACTCCTTCGCTTCCCCGCACAGGGCGTCGATGTCTTCGCCCCGGGCGTCGGCCTTGAGCAGGGTGTGGTCTATATAGGCCGCCATATCCGCGGGTTCGAGATTATCCTTGATTTCTGATTTCATGGTTCCTCCATCCTTTCCCTTCAGTATCGGGAATTTTCCCCGCCCATACAAGGGCATGCCCATAGGAAAATCTTCCGATAGGGGTTACATTACTGTCCGGGAGTGAACGCAAAGTTATGGTTGAGGAAAAGGATTACAATCTGGGGCTCTATGAAAAGGCCATGCCCCATGAACTGTCCCTGGAGGAAAAGCTGGGGGAAGCGAAAAAGGCCGGTTACGACTTCCTGGAATTGAGCATTGACGAGACGGAGGCGAAACTGGCCCGTCTCAAATGGACCCGGGAGGAGAGGAATGACATTCTCCGGGCCATGGCGGACGCGGGCCTTCCCGTTCTGACCATGTGCCTGAGCGGCCACCGGAAGTATCCCATGGGCAGCGAGGATCCGGCGATCCGGGAACGGGGCCTGGAAATCATGAAGGACGCGATTCTCCTGGCCCGGGACCTGGGGATCCGGATTATCCAGATCGCCGGCTACGACGAGTACTACAACCCCTCCACGGAACGGACCGGGGCCCTTTTTACGGAAAACCTCGGGAAAATGGTGCGCCTCGCCGCCAGGGAAGGGGTCATCCTGGCCTTCGAGACCATGGAGACGGATTTTCTCAATACGGTGGCCAAGGCCATGGGCTTCGTGAACCTTATAAATTCTCCCTATCTGCAGGTCTATCCGGACATCGGCAACATCACCAACGCGTCGGTCAGCGGCGGCCATGACCTGATGGAGGACCTGGCCAGCGGCAGGGGGCACATCGCCGCCATGCATCTGAAGGAGACCGTGCCCGGAATCTTCCGGGAAGTGCCCTACGGAACGGGGCACGTCGATTTCGAAGAGGCGCTCCGCTCCGTCAGAAGGGATGGGGTCGGCCTCTTCGTCTGCGAATTCTGGCACACCGGCGGGAAGGACTGGCGGGAGCAGCTGGCCTTCGCCCGGAATTTCATGGGAAAGGCTTTGCAGGACTCGGAGGGAATCTAAAAAAAAGGGCCGTTCCCATTTGCCGGAACGGCCCTTCCTAATCATCTCTAAGATTAAAATGTTCGTCCTAAACTAATAGTCCTAACAACACTTACTAAAAAAACATCACCCCCCTTTGGAAAGTCATCATCAAGGTTCATCAACTTCGTTGAATTGTTGCCGTCCAGTGTGTTCCTCCTTATATTGTTAGTCTGCTATAATATTAGCATCATACTAGCGATTAATCAAGAAAAAAAGTAAAAAAAATCATCCCCGGGAAAAAATCTCCCCCCCCTCCCGACTCGTGGTATAGTAGAATTCCAAAGGA
>QKAI01000238.1 GCA_003246505.1 Spirochaetaceae bacterium
AATTGGAGTAGTAGGCTATTTACCTTCTTGGATAGAGTTATTTCCAGGAAGAGATCCAGATTTATCAACAGAATAATATAAAAGTGATCTTATGATGAGCCCGTTTGTCAAACGATTTCCTCAAATGTTTAAGATAGAATCCTGCTAAGCTACGAGTATTCTCTTCCTGTCAATTCATTCAGCATAGTAAATATTGCTCAATAAAAGAACACGTCATTCCCTTTTTTATTCGAAAATCCAGCATCCTATCTCAGAGAGAGGGAAAAAAGCCCTACCCATGGCCAATCCTTACCATTCATAACTGATATCCCGATCCCTTATCACTGATCTTTTTAATTTTTACCACCGATGAATGACACATTTGTAACTGATCTTTTTTCTGCATATAACAAAAAGCCGGTAGAGAGTGTTTTTAGGGATATTAGCAGAGCAATATTGTCAATATCTATCCCGATATAGGGAAAAGGTGATATACTGGCCCTGCCATGACAAAAGAAAAAAAACCGACCCCCTGCCCCCAGTTCCGGGAGTGCGGAGGCTGCCAGCTGCTGGACCGGTCCTACGAGGAGACCCTGAGATATAAGGAATCGATTCTGAAGAGGCTCCTGGGCCGTTTCGGGAAGATCAATCCCATCATGGGAATGGAGAATCCCTGGTGCTACCGCAACAAGTCCCACTCCACCTTCGCCTATGACCAGAGGAAGGGGGTGAGGAACGGGCTTTACGCCGAGCACAGCCACCGCCTGGTACCGGTGGACCGCTGCCTCCTGCAGGATGAGCGGGCCGACGCCATCGTGGCCACCGTCAAGGGGCTGATGAAGTCCTTCAAGATGACCGCTTACGACGAGAGGTCCGGCCGGGGGTTTCTCCGCCACGTACTCATTAAGGTGGGTTTCCAGACCGGGGAGATTATGGTGGTGCTGGTGGTGACTTCCCATATTTTCCCGGGGAAGAACAACTACGTGAAGGCTCTGCGGGAGAAGCACCCGGAAATTACCACGATTGTCCAGAATATCAACGCCGAGGAGACCACCATGGTGCTGGGGGAGCGGGATATCATCCTGTACGGCAGGGGTTTTATAGAGGACACCCTGTGCGGGATGAGTTTTCAGATCTCCCCCAAGTCGTTCTATCAGATTAATCCGGTGCAGACCGAGGCCCTGTACGGCAAGGCGATGGCCCTGGCAGGACTGACAGGTAAGGAGATCGTCCTGGACGCCTATGCGGGGATCGGCACGATAGGTCTGATCGCCAGCGGCAAGGCCGCATCGGTGATCGGGGTGGAGCTGAACGGGGAAGCGGTGAAGAACGCCGAACAGAACGCCCGGCGCAACAACGTGGCCAACGCCTCTTTCTACAGGGGGGACGCGGGACGATTCATCACCGCCATGGCGAAGGAGGGGCAGAAGCTGGACGTGGTGTTTCTGGATCCCCCCCGGAGCGGTTCGAACAGGGGGTTCATCCAGTCCGTGGGTCGGTTACGGCCCAAGAGGGTGGTGTACATCTCCTGCGGGCCGGAGAGCCTGGCCCGGGATCTGGACTGGTTCGCCGAGGAGGGCTACGGGGTGAAGGAGATCCAGCCGGTGGACATGTTCCCCTGGACGGGGCACATCGAGGCCTGCGTGCTCCTGGAGCCTACTCCACCCGGAGTATCAGCCCCTTCAGGTACTCCGACTCGGGATAGCGCAAAGAGACCGGGTGGTCCGGGGGCTGGGAAAGCACCTCGAGAACGGTCACGTTCCGATGGGCATCCAGGGCGGACCAGGCGCAGATCATCTTAAGATCCTGCAGACTCAGGCCTCCGGAGCAGGAGAAGGTGGCCAGGATGCCCCCCTTCTTCACCAGCTTGAGCCCCTGCAGGTTCAGGTCCTTGTAGGCCCGCATGGCCTTTTCCACATGGGCCTTGGTGGGGGCCAGCTTGGGCGGATCCAGGATGATCATGTCGTAGGTCCGGCCCTCCCGGATCTCCCGGCGCAGGAATTCGAAGGCGTTGTCCTCCACCACGGTGAAGGCGTCCTTTTCTATCCCGTTCAGGGTCATGTTATCCCGTAGCGCTTCCAGGGCCGTGTCGGAGGAATCCACCGCCGTAACCGACCGGGCCCCCTCCTTCCAGGCGTTGAGGGAGAATCCCCCGGAGTAGCAGAAGGCGTCCAGCACGTCCAGCCCCTTCGCCCATCGGGCGGTCTTCCTGCGGTTGTCACGCTGATCCAGGTAAAAGCCGGTTTTCTGCCCCGCCGTCAGATCGACGAAAAAGCGTATGCCGTTTTCCCTTATGGCGTAGGCGGGGGGCATCTCCCGGCCCCGGAGCAGCCCCTCCGACGGACCCAGGCCCTCCAGCTTCCGCATATCCGTATCGCTCTTTTCCAGAATGCCCTTCGGTTTGACCACCCGATCTAGAAGGGAAAGGATCTCTTCCCTCAGGAGTTCCATTCCCGCGGTGAGGAACTGGACGCTCAGGTATTCGTTGTACCGATCGACCACCAGGCCGGGCAGTTCGTCCGCCTCGCCGAAGATGAGGCGGCAGGAATCGGTCATCGTGGGATCGGCCAGCAGGAAATCCCGCTTCCCCACGGCCCGGACGATCCTGTCCTCCCAGAATGTTCTGTCCGCTTTTCCCTCCGGATCCCAGGAGAAGAGGCGCAGGCTTATCTGGGAGTGGGGATTGTAAAAGGCCAGAGCCACCGCCTTGCCCGCGGAGGTGCAGACCTGGACGATCTCCCCGGCTTCCCCCTTCGCCGGTTTGACGGCGCTTTTGAAAATCCAGGGGTGTTTGTTCTTCAGGGATTTCTCCCTGGCCTCTTTCAGATAGATTTTTTTCATATTTTCTCCCTTATGGGCACAGCCAGCAGGGCGATGAGGGATATAAGGGCCAGGCCGAGCATCCCGTAGCCGAGTCCCAGCCTGTCCACGGCCATGCCGAAGAAGGGGGCGAAGAGGGCGACGAAGAGGGTTTTGAGCTGGCTCTCCCCGGACAGTCCCGTGGCCATGACCGATCCCTTAATCTTCTCGCTCAAATACCCCAGCATGTAGGGGCGGCGAACATTCTCCAGCAGGAACAGGACGATGAAAAGGATGACCGCCGCCAGAGGACTTCCCAGGATGAGGGAGAGGGCGATGGCGGCGATGATCAGAAACTGGGCCAGGAAAGTGGCGTTCAGCCCCCGGGCGATTCCCGGGATCAGCCGGCTCAGTGCGGCCGAGTGCCGGGCGGCGGCGCTGGTGGCCAGATAGAGGACGAAGTAGAGCAGGCCGGAAACAACGGCCACCCTCTGGCTCTCCCCGTAGGATACCATCAGGGGGAGGGTCAGGGCCAGTCCCTTGAGGATGGGCTGGACGTAGTCCTTGACCGCCTTGAAGAAGCCGTCGTAGAGGCTGGAGTTTATCAGGGCCCGGCGCACGGTTCGGTCCGTAAAGAGGTGCAGGAAGTCCCGGATGGTATCCAGGTAGGTTTTGCGGTCCCCCTTTCCGCACTCCTCCCCCCCGTCGCAGGAGAAGTCCAGTTCCCGGGGATAGGTGAGGATCAGGGCCATGCCCAGGAGATAGGGGGCGATGCTGTAAAGGAAGACCGAGCGGTAGTTCCCGGTGAAAAAGACCATGAGCCCCGCTGTCAGGGCCATCACCGCCGACCCGATCTGGGACCAGCTGCGCGTGTGGCCGTAGTAGGCCACCTTATGGGCCATGAGGCCGTTCCGCTTCAGATACTCCAGGATCATGGCCTTGTGGGTGCCCGACCGGAAGCTCTCCCCCAGGGCGAAGAACACCATGGCGGCGATGAAGACGTAAAAGGTGGGGAACAGGTAGAACAGGGCGAAGCTGACGATGTAGGCGGCGAAGGCCAGGACCAGGGCGGTGCGCCGCCCGATCGTATCGGCGATGACCCCAGTGGGGATCTCGGTCACGTTGGTGACGATCTCCCGCACCGAATAGAGCAGGCCTATCTCGAAGAAGCTGATC
>QKAI01000299.1 GCA_003246505.1 Spirochaetaceae bacterium
CCGGCCCGGGCGGTGGAGCGTTTTTTCGAACTCTCCGGAATCCCCCTGACCTACTTCCTGTTTAACGTAAAGCTGGTCCATGCGGCGGAAAAGATAAAGCGGGGGATGGCCCTGGACGCGGCCATAAGGGGCGCGGGCCTTTCCGGAGCCGCCTCGGTGAAGAGCTATATAGACAATCTGTACGGCCTGGATATGGAGAACCTGTTGACGGAGAAGCCCCATGTGCGGTTCTCCTCCGCCGCCGATTACGAACAACTGTCGGGACACGCCCTCCGGGCCGTCCCCCAAGGAGGAAAGATATGAGAATGACCGATCTGATTCTTAAGAAAAGGGAGGGGGACGCCCTGAGCAAGGGGGAGATCGAATTCCTCGTGAAGGGTTATGTTTCCGGTGAGATCCCCCCCTATCAGATCTCCTCCTGGCTCATGGCGGTGTATTTCCGGGGCATGTCCTTTGAGGAGACCGGTTTCCTGACCCGGGCCATGATCGGCTCGGGGAAGGTCTTCGACCTCTCCTCCCTGGCCGGGCCCCTGGTGGACAAGCACTCCACCGGCGGGGTGGGGGACAAGGTCTCCCTGATCCTCGCCCCCCTGGCGGCGGCCTGCGGGGTGCAGGTCCCCATGATGAGCGGCCGGGCCCTGGGGCATACGGGGGGGACCCTGGACAAGCTCGATTCCATACCCGGCTATAAATCGGTCATTTCCGAGGACCTTTTCCGGCAGATCCTGGCAGAGACGGGGTTCGCCATGACCGGTCAGAGCCAGGACGTGGTTCCCGCGGACCGGCTCATGTACGCCCTGCGGGATGTGACGGGCACGGTGGAGTCGGTGCCCCTCATCACCGCCAGCATCATGAGCAAGAAATTCGCCGAGGGGGCCCAGTCCCTTGTTTTTGACGTGAAATGCGGCGCCGGGGCGTTCATGAAGACCCGGGAAGCGGCGGAGGAGCTGGCGGTGAGTCTGGTGGAGACCGGCAGGAGCCTGGACCGGAAGATCGTGGCGGTCATCACCGCCATGGACGAGCCCCTGGGCCGGAAGGTGGGGAACTTCCTGGAAGTGGAGGAGTCCCTTGCCTGTCTGCGCGGGGAGGGGCCCGCGGATCTGATGGAGATCACCCTCCGGCTGACCGCCTGGATGGTGGTGGCCGGGGGTATCCGTCCCACCGTGGAGGAAGCCCTGGACCTGTGCCGGGACCGCCTGGCCGACGGATCGGCCCTGGAGCGTTTCCTCAGGAACGTAACCCTCCAGGGGGGTGACCGGGATCTGCTTCTGGAACGGGAGAACAGAGCCCGGGCCGCCTTCTCCCTGGATCTGACCGCCGGAGCGGAGGGCTTTGTGGAATCGATCGACTCCTACGCCCTGGGCATGGCGGGCATTCCCCTGGGGGTGGGACGCAATAAAACGGAGGACGCCGTGGAGCCCCTGGTGGGATTCGAGCTGCTTAAAAAGCGTGGCGAGCCGGTAAAGATGGGGGAGCCCCTGGTGCGCATCTGGTCCGAAGGGGAGGAGACAGGGAAAACGGTAAGGGACATGATCGCCTCGGCCTACCGGATCGGGGGGGTGAAGCCCGATTCGGGCTCCCTCATTCTAAAGGAAATCAAAGCCCTATGATCTGGCAGAAGAAGGACATTTCCTCCGAGGAAGTCCGGGAGATGGCCCGGGTATTCGGCATCGATACACTCACCGCCTCCGTTCTCATCCGCCGTGACGTGAGGGAGCCCTCCGAGCTCTGCTACTTCCTGGAGGAGGATCTGCGCTACCTCCACAACCCCTTCCTCTTCGAGGACATGGAGACCGTGGTGGACCGGCTACAGGCCGCCCGGGAGGAGAGCGAGAAGGTCCTCGTATTCGGGGACCGGGACGTGGACGGAATGACCTCAACCGCCCTCATGGTGCAGGCCCTGAAGGATCTGGACCTGGATCCGGAGTGGCGGGTCCCCGCGGAGGGGGAGAACTACGGCCTGTCGGTGAAGGCTGTGGAGGAGTTCGCCGAGGGGGGGGGCACCCTCATCATCACCGTGGACAACGGCATCACCTGCTTCGCCGAGGTGGACCGGGCGGGCGAGCTGGGGGTGGACGTGCTGATCTTCGATCACCACGAGTGCCGGGAAACCCTGCCCGCCGCCCTGGCCATCGTGAATCCCAAGATCCCCGATACGGCCTATCCCTTCCGGGAGCTGGCCGGCTGCGGGGTGGTGTCCAAGGTCCTCTGGGCCCTGGCCCTGTCGGGGAGCGAATACTACAACCAGTCCCTCGTCTTCCTGGCCACCCGGCAGGAGGAGTCGGAGCTGGTCATAGAGATGGTTAAGACGGTGAATCTGCGGGAGGTCGCCCGGCTTACGGTCCGTTCCGGTTCCGGGGACAGGGGGCTTTACGACATGGTCGACTTCCTGAAGGGCCAGCCCATCTTCGTCTTCTCCGAGAAGGAGGAGAAACGGCGCCTGGGCCTCTATCTGGGAGCTAATTTCGATATCCATCTGGTCGGGCTGGACGGGGAGATCGCCCAATTCTTCCCCCCCCTGGCGGGGAAGAGCCTGGACGAATTGCGGCACCGGAGCCGCATGGCCCTTTACGGCATGGACGGGGGGGGACTGGTGGACGTGCTTTCCAGCCTCTTCGTCTCCCTCTTCCTTCGCCGGGAGAACGGCCGGTTCCAGGTCTGGGCGAACTCCCTGGACCTGGTGGCCCTGGGCACGGTGGCGGACATGATGCCCCTGGTCAACGAGAACCGCATTCTGGTCAAGCGTGGGGTGGATCTGATCAACCGGGCCATGAGAAAGAACCTGCGGGAGATCCTCCTGCGGCGCAAGCTGCTGGACCGGACCATCCGGGCGGAGGACCTGAGCTGGTTCGTCTCCCCCTGGCTGAACGCGGCGGGCCGCATGGACCGGGCGGACCTGGGAGTGGAGTATCTCCTGACCGACGACGAAAAGGCCATCTATCAGCTGGCCAACAGCATAGACGGGCTCTACCAGAAGAGGCGCGAAGTGGGGGACGCCCTCTGGGACGAGCTCCACCGGGAGGCCGAGGCCAGCCTGGAGGAGTGCTCCGGCAAGATGGTCTATCTCGCCTCGGACCGGATACCCCGGGGCATCACGGGCATTCTGGCGGCCCGGTTCAGCCAGTACTACCACGTTCCCGCTATGATCCTCTCCCTGGGGGAGGAGACCGCCTCCGGATCGGTGCGCGCCATGGACGGGGGGGGGATCACCGCCCTCCTGGAACAGCTCGATTCCTACTTCGACGATTGGGGCGGCCATGAATTCGCCGCCGGATTTTCCCTTCCCGTGGATAACCTCGGCCCCTTCCGCAGGGAGCTCATCGCCGGGCTCGAGAACTTCGAGCCCGTGAAGAAGGAGGACACCGCCTCGGTGGACGCGGAGCTCCCCAACGCCTATCTGAATGAAAATCTGGATAAGCTCATAGAGAAGCTGGAACCCTACGGGGAAGCCTTTCCCCCCCTGCTCTTTCAGGCGAACAACCTGGAAATCGACAACGTGGAGCTGGTGGGCAAGGAGGGGGTCCACCTCAAAATGCTCCTTTCCACCTCGGAAAAGAAGTGGCCCGCCCTCTTCTGGAACAGCGTGGACCGTTATAAAAAAGACTTTAACCGCAACGATAATATTGATATACTCTTCAAACTGGAAAAGAACTTTTTCAGAAACCGGCAGACGCTGCAGCTTAATATTCAGGATCTGAAAAGGAGCGTGACCTAATGGGGCTGACAAAGGGTAAACTCATCCCGGGACTTTTCTGGGGTCTCTCCCTGATTCTTTCCGCCGGGGAAATCATCTGTTCCGATTACGCCGGCCAGGGGTCGGGGCTGACCCTTTTCATAGCCTCCGGCCCGGAGGAACGGTTCACCGGGGGGGAAGTGACCCTGACCCGGGGCAACGGAACCGTGCTGAGCCGAAGCCATTTCTTTCTCTATGCCGATGGGGAGAGCTCCCGTGAGAGCTGGTGCTCCCTTCTGGGGATTCCCTCGGACCTGTCCGGAGGGACCTATACCCTTACCTGCCGCCTCAGCTCGGAGGAGGGCATGGTCATGCTCCAGAAGCCCCTGGGGGTGACGGAGCGTGAATTCCCCTCGGAAACCCTGGCCCTGAATACGGAACTCACCGATATCCGGGCGGCGGAGGACCCCCGCAAGACCGCCCAGGCGGAGGAGCTCTGGTCCGTCCTCTCCGGCTTCGACGGGCAGAGCCAATTTCTATCAGGGCCCTTCGTCCCCCCCCTGGACAGCTACCGGGTCACCACTGATTACGGTACCCGCCGGGTCTACCGGTACAGCAACGGCAAGGAGGCGGCGAGCTTACACAACGGCTGGGACTGGGCTGCCCCCACGGGCGCCCCCGTCAAGGCGGTGGGCCGCGCCCGGGTGGTCATGGCCCGGGAGCGTATCGTCACGGGTAACACGGTCATACTGGAGCTCCTCCCCGGGGTTTTCATGGTCTACTACCACCTGGACGAGCTGAAATGCCGTGAGGGGGACCTGGTGGAGGGGGGAGATCTGGTGGGCACCGTGGGCATGACCGGGCTGGCCACGGGGCCCCATCTGCACTGGGAACTGCGAATTTCCCGGGTTGCCGTGGATCCTCTTCCCTTTTTAAGCTCCGAACTGATTGACAAAACTCTCTATATGGCTAAAATGTAAGGCACTCTATAAAAAAAAGGGGGTGATTCGTATCGCCTACGTAAAGGTTGGGGACGACGAGATCCTGGAAAAAGCGATCAAAAGGTTCAAACGTCAGGTTGAAAAGGAAGGTATTATCCGTGAATGGAAGAAGCGTGAATACTTCGAAAAACCTTCTACCATCAAAAATCGCAAGAACAAGGCCCTGCAGAGAAAACAGGATAAAAAGACACGTAAAGCACAGAACGGCCGCGGCTACTAAGCTTTACCACAGGGACCTTAGTCCTGATTAATTGAATCCCCGGTGTCCCCGGGGTTTTTTTTGCCCTTCCCGAAGCTCTGCCGGTGCCTCATCTAGGCAGATTTTTTCTCCTGTGTTACTATGGGGTGGTCATGGATTTAATACCGATTTCCGTCGGAGGACTGGCCCTCGCGCTGCTTCTCGGGGCGGGAGCGAAGAGCATTACAAAACGCATCAAATTGAATAGAAAACTCGGCCGTCTGATGGAACGGGAGGGGCAGTACGAATACCTGCTGTGCGACGTGCGCCCCTTCGACGCCTATGAGGACGGCCATATACCCGGCGCCGTGTCCTTCCCCCTGGAGGAGGTGGATTTTCTGCCCGTGGAGGATATGTTTCTTACCATTGTCATCTGTGGAAAAAACCGCAGGGATACCCGCAGGGCGGCGGAGTATCTGAGCCGGAACGGTTACTTCAACGTCATTCCCTTCGGCGGGATCCGCCACTGGAGGGGGGCGCTGGAAAAGGGCCGGGGCAGGCACATTTCCCATATCCCGCCCGTCAAGGAGCCTCAAAATGGAGCAGAAATCAGTTCATAGCGCCTACGACCTTCTGGAAAGGGACGACCTTTCCGAATACAGAAGCGAGGGCACATATCTCATTCACCGCAAGAGCGGCTGCCGGGTTTACCACGTGGCCAACGAAGACGAGGAGAATCTCTTCTGCTTCGCCTTCCGCACCCCCCCGGAAGACAGCACCGGCGTGGCCCATATCATGGAGCATACGGTGCTCTGCGGTTCGGAAAAATTCGATATCAAGGACCCCTTCATCACCCTCTACCGGGGCAGCATGAACACCTATCTGAACGCGGGGACCGGCAGCGACGACACGATTTTTCCCGCCGCCAGCGTGGTGGAGAAGGATTTCTTCAATCTCATGATGATCTACGGGGACGCGGTGTTCTTCCCCCTCCTCAAAAAGGAGGCCTTCGAGCAGGAAGGGCACCACCTGGAGTTCGACGAGGAGGGGCGCCTGCAGAGGGTGGGCATTGTCTACAATGAGATGAAGGGGGACTACTCCTCCTTCGATTCGGTGGTTTCCGAAAGCTCCTACTGTTCCCTCTATGAGACCGGGCCCCTCCGGTTCGACGCCGGGGGCGATCCTGCCCACATACCCGAGCTGACCTACGAGCAGTTCAGGGCCTTCCACGAAACCTACTACCACCCCTCCAACTGCCGGATCTTCCTGTACGGGAACATCCCCATGGAAAAGACCCTGGATTTCCTGGATACCCACTTCCTGAGCCGCTTTGACAAACGGGAGATACCCGTCTCCTTCCCCCTCCAGGAACGGTGGGCCGAACCGCGCCATTTCTCCTTTCCCGCCCCCGCTTCCGATGAGGACGGGGAGGAGGAGGAGGACGGGGCGACCCACTCCATCAACTGGCTCCTGGAGCCCGTGGAGAAGGTCAGGGAGCTGACCGCCCTGCGGGTCCTCTCCGCCATCCTACTGGGAAATTCCGGGGCTCCCCTGCAAATGGCCATCGAGCAGTCCGATCTGGGGGATGATCTCTCCCCCGTCTCCGGACTGGATCTGGCCCTCTACGAGACCCTCTTCTCCGTGGGGATCCGGGGGGCCGACAAGGAGGAAGCCCAAGCCTTCTCCGATCTGGTATTCTCCACCCTGAACAAAATCGTGGAGGAGGGCCTTTCGGAGGAGCTGATCGAGGGGACCTTCCGCCGTCAGGAGTTCCGGGAGAGGGAGGTCCGGGGGGGCATCCCCTTCGGCTACCGGCTCATGCACAAGTCCATCCGGGGCTGGCTGCACGGCCTGGGGCCCAGCGACACCCTGGCCTTCGAGAAGTGGATCGCCGTGATCCGGGAAGAGGCCCGGGAGAAGGGCTATTTCGAGGGGCTCATCAAGAAATACCTCCTGGACAATACCCACAGAACCCATGTGACCGTCTATCCCGACGGGGAGCTGCTGGCGAGGAAGGAGCAGGAGGTCCGCCGGAGTCTCGATGGGATTCAGGAAAATCTCTCCCCCGAAGAGAGGGCCGCCCTGGAGGAGAGCAACCGGAAGCTGCGCCTCTTCCAGGAGAAGCCCGACGATCCCTCCGTGGTGCCCTGTCTGCACCGGGACGATATCCCCCGGACCATCATCACCATCCCCTCGGAAAAGAGCGCCGAGGGAACGCGCACCTTCTACCGCCACGATTTCTTTACCAACGGCATCCTCTACCTGGACCTGTTCTTTCCCCTCTCCGGCCTGACCGATGAGGAGATCCTCTGGCTGCCCTTCTTCTCCCAGATCTTCTTCGAACTGGGCATGCCCGGCCTGGGCTACGACGAGGCGGCCCGGGAGATCGCCCTGAAGCTGGGCGGGCTGACCGCTTCCCTGGAAGCGGGGGTCCCCCTGGGATCGGACCGTCTCACCGCCCACCTGGTCATCCGGACGAAGATGCTCAAATCCCAGATCGGCGAGGGGATGGAGCTGGCGGAACGGCTCCTGAGGGGAGTGGATTTCTCCGACAGCCGGCGCATGGGGGAACTCCTGGCGGAATTGAAGAACGACTACCGGAGTTCCTTCGTGCCCTCCGGATCCTCCTATGCGGTTTCCCACACGGTACGGGGGTTTTCCCCCTCCACCGCCATGGAGGAGCTGTGGTACGGCATAGACCAGTACTATCACCTGGGGGGATGCAAAACGGACAGGGAGAGCATGGTCCGCCTGGGCCGTCTCTTCCGGAGCATGAAGGAGCGCATCCTCCAGGGCGTAGAGTGCGTGGTGAACGTCACCGGCGATCCGGGGGAAGGGGAGCCCCTCAGAAGGCGGGCCGTGGAGCTTCTGGACCGTCTGCCCGGGAAACCGGGAACCGGCTTTATCGCCCCTCCCGCCGTTACAGGCCCCTTCGTGGAGGCCTTCAAGATCCCCTCGGACGTCTCCTACATCGGGGCTTCCCTTCCCGGGGCCATGCTCGGCGCCCGGGAGTACTCCTCCCAGCTCATCCTGACCCATCTGCTTAAATCGGGCTACCTCTGGGAGGAGGTGCGCATGAAGGGGGGCGCCTACGGAGCCTCCGCCTCCCTTTCCGGCCTGGACGGGTATTTCACCTTCTCCTCCTACCGGGATCCCCAGATCCAGAAGACCGTGGAGATCTTCCGCAGGGGACTCTCCGAATATCCCGCCCAGCTGACCCGGGAGGATCTGGAACGGGCTCTCATAGGCGTCGTGGGAAAGGACCTGAAGCCCCTGGCTCCCCTGGAGAAGGGCATTCTGGCGGTAAGGCGGGACATGTACAACATAACCGATGAAATCCGCCAGGAGAAGCGGGATACCCTGCTCTCCCTGGGCATTGAGGATATCCGCCGGGCGGCGGGGGAACTGGCCGCCCGCTGGGAGGATCTGACCTTGACGGTCATCTCCGGCGAGACGCTGCTGAACGGCGCCTCCGCCGCCTGGCCCGGTCTGAAAACCTCCCGGAAGTCCCTGCTTTAGGAAGCGGCCAGGCGGAGCATCACGTCGGGGTAGTTGGTGATGATGCTGTCCACCCCGGCGGCGAGCATCGCCCGGCCCTCCTCCTCCCCGTTCACCGTATAGGTGTTCACCCTGATGCCTTCCCTGTGGCAGGAGGCCACCATCTCCGGGGAGACGCAGGAGTAGTGGGGATGGATCGCCTGCCCCCGGTGGGCCTTCACGTACTCCCAGCTGTCGATCAGAAAACTGGCCGTAAGAAAGCCCCGGTCCAGGGCGGGGCGGAGCTTTTCCATCAGGAGCAGGGAGTAGTGGTTGAAGGAGGAGATGATGATCCTCCCATCCAGATCCCAGCGGGAGAGCTCCTCTGCCAGCTGCTGCTCCAGCCCCGGGTAGTAGGGGGCCCCCATCTTAATCTCTATGTTAAGGGATATGTCCGTTTTGCTTACCAGAGCCAGGAGATCCTTCAGCTCGGGAACCCTCTCCCCGGCAAATTCCGGTCCGAACCAGGAACCGCAGTCCAGGCGCTTCAGCTCCTCCAGGGTCATTTCCTTAATGGCGCCCTGGCCCTTGATCGTCCGACCCAGGATATGGTCGTGGGCGATGACCAACTTGCCGTCGGCGGTCAGATGGACATCGGTCTCAATCCCGCGGGATCCCTGGCTGACCGCCAGTTCGAAGGCGGCCATGGTGTTTTCCGGGGCGTAGCCCGAGGCTCCCCGGTGCGCGTAAATCTCAGTCATGAGTTCCTCCCTGTATCCGGACAGAATATCCCCATTTTAACCTCCGGTCGATGAGGTTTTCATGAAAAAACCAAAAAAATCCCCCCAAATTTGACTATGTCCCCGGGGATTACTATATTCAAATAGTAAACCGCGGTACGGACATGGATGGCCTGACCGCATCAAGGAGATAAATTATGAAGAAAAACTCTGCATTCATTATGCTGATGATAACCCTGACGTTGACCGCCATCTGGGCCGGAGGCAAGGGGGATGGGGCCGATTCCGGGGCGGCGCCCCTGGTGGTGGCCATGGAGCTTCAGTTTCCCCCCTTCGAGATGGCCGAAGCGGACGGCACCCCCTCGGGGATCAGCGTGGACACGGCCTATGCCCTGGGGGAGTTCCTGGGCCGGCCCGTCAAAATCGAGAACACCGCCTGGACCGGGCTCATCCCCTCCATCCAGTCGGGCAAGGCGGACATCATCATCTCCTCCATGACCATTACGGAGGAACGGGAAAAGGTGGTGGATTTCTCCATCCCCTACGCCGCCTCCGGCCTGACCCTGCTCATTAATGGGGATTCCCCCGTAAAGGGTTACCGGGATCTGAACAGCCCCTCGGTGACCCTGGCGGTCAAGTCGGGCACCACCGGAGCCATCTGGGCACAGGAGAACGCCCCGAAAGCGAACATACAGATCTTCGACGAAGTGGCCGCCTGCGCCCTGGAAGTCTCCCAGGGAAAGGCGGACGCCTTTATCTACGACGGCCTGACCACCTTCGAACTGCAGAAGAAATTCCCCGACACCACCCGGGTGAATCTGGAAAATCTGCCCGGGACCCTGGGGGGCTGGGGCATGGCCATGAAGGAGGGCAACACCGAGCTGAAGACCCGGGTGGACGCCTTCATCCGCCAGTACCGCCAGGACGGGGGATTCGAAAAGCTGGAGAAGAAGTATCTCTCCGAGATGAAGCAGGTCTTCGACGAGGCGGGGCTCCCCTCCTTTTTCGAGGTGGAATAGGCCTTGGAAAGTTTTATCCGGGACATACCCGGGAGGGATAACCGGAAGGCCCACCTCTTCAGCGGCGCCCTGATAGCGCTTCTGCTGGCGGGGGTCTTCTGGTTCGGCTTCAGCCGGCTGGGCTACCGGTTCGCCTGGGGCACTATTTACGACTACCGCATCAATTTCCTCCGGGGTTACGGGACCACCCTGCTTCTCTCCCTCTTCGCCCTGGTTCTGAGCCTGATTCTGGGGATCCTCTTCGGCCTGGGGCAGAAGAGCCGCCTGCTTCCCTTCCGCTATCTCTCCCTCTTCTATGTGGAGCTGATCCGGGGGACTCCCCTTCTGGTGCAGATTCTCATCTTCTTCTATGTCATCGCCAATGCGGCGGGCCTGAACAACCGCTTCGTGGTGGGGGTCCTGATCATGGCCCTCTTCTCCGGAGCTTACATCGCGGAGATCATCCGGGGGGGCGTGGAAAGCATCGGCGCCAGCCAGAGGGAGAGCGCCCGCTCCCTGGGGTTCACCCCCGCCCAGACCTACCGCTACGTGATCTTCCCCCAGGTCCTCACGAGGATCCTTCCCTCCCTGGCGGGGCAGCTGGCCTCCCTCATCAAGGACTCCTCCCTCCTGTCGGTCATCGCCATCAAGGAGTTCACCATGGCCGCCCGGGAGATGAACGCCAACACCTTCTCCACCCTGGAAGCCTATATTCCCCTGGCCGCGGGCTATCTGCTTCTCACCCTGCCCATCTCCCGTCTGACCCGGCTTCTGGAAAGGAAATTCAGCTATGAAACTTGAGCTAAAGGGGCTGACCAAGTCCTACGGCCCCCTTACCGTCCTGGACCGGGTCTCCCTCTCCCTGGAGGAGGTGCACTCCCTGGTCTTCATAGGGCCGTCGGGGGGAGGGAAAACGACCCTCCTGCGCCTTATCGCCGGACTGGAAACTCCCGACGCCGGGGAGATCGTGATTAACGGCCATCCCGTGGAGTACGGGAGCGAGGAGACCCTGCGGGAGTACCGCAAGCGGATCGGCATGGTGTTCCAGGCCTACAACCTTTTTCCCCATCTCACCGCCCTGGATAACATCACCCTGCCCCTGGTCCGGGTCCACGGCTATCCCGCCGAACGGGCCCGGGAGGAGGCCCTGGTCCTTCTGGAGCGTTTCCAGCTGGCCGACCAGGCCCTGAAAAAGCCCGCCCAGCTTTCGGGAGGGCAGAAGCAGCGCATCGCCATCTGCCGGGCCGTGGCCATCCGCCCGGAATTTCTTCTCCTGGACGAACCCACCTCGGCCCTGGATCCGGAGTACACCTCGGAGGTGCTCGATCTGATCGGGGAGCTCCGGGACGAGGGGATGCGCCTGATCCTGGTTACCCATGAGATGGGTTTCGCCCGCCAGGCGGCGGATTATCTGCTCTTTATCGGGGACGGAGGTCTTATCGCCAGGGGAATACCGGAGGATATCTTCTCGGGCAGCCGGGACGACCGGGTCAGCCGCTTTCTCGACCGGGTCCTGAAGTACAACTAACGGCGGCGCCTTCGGCTGTCCTTTCGGAACTCCGCCAGCTTCCGGTGAAGCAAAATCTTTTCCTCCCCCTTCAGGGGCTCCGGCGAGTAGCGGGCCTTGAGGATGAGGGGCATGATTTCTTCCAGGGATCCCTTCAGCTCCGGCAGTTCTCCCGCCACGTTCTCTCCCCACTTCCGCCAACCCGTATCCCGGGGACGGTCTATCCCCGCGGCGAAGGCCAGGCGCACGTAGCGGCGTATGACGAACAGGGTATTCCGGCCGAAACGGTGGGCCAGTTCGTTCAGCCTCCGCCCCATCACGTAGAGAACCGCCGGAAGGGGCAGGAGCAGGGACCAGACCGGGGGAATCCTCCCTCCCTCCTCCTCCCCGTCGGGAAGGGCGCCCCGGCCTTCCATCTCCGAGAGCTGTCTCCTGGTCAGGCTGTCCTCACCGGTCCGGCTTTCTGGCACGTAGAAGGGGGGTGTCGCTTCGTACCTCACCCAGCCCTCGCCCTTCCGGTAGACCTCCGGCCACAGGTGGGAGGAGAAACCGGTCACCGGGAGTACCGTCCTGTCCGGAATGTAGCCGTAATACTCCCAGTAATCCTCCAGGACAGGGAAAATCGCCAGGTACCCCTCGGAGAAGCGGCAGGGTATCCCGTTCAGACGGGCCAGGGCGACAAAGGCGGAGGCGAAGTGGAGGCAGTACCCCTCCTTAGACTGGAAGAGGAAATACTCGGTGTAATTCCTCTTCTCCTCCGTCTCCAGGGTGTAGGTGTAATTCTCCGCCAGATAGGCGCGGATGTTATTCGCCGTTGTCTCCTCATCCCTCCCCTTAAGGGAGGCGGCCAGGGTTTTCAGCTCCGGGGATGGCTCCTCCACGGGGGCGAGATAGGGGGTGAAATCGAATTCCTCCGGCAGGATCCCCGTCTTGCCCGGGATCGTATACAGGCGGTAGGTATCGTCCATGAAAAGGGGAGGATCGGGTATGAGAGTCGCTCCGGTCCCTTCCAGGAGGTAGTAGTCCCCCTCCCATTCCAGATAAGCCGTATCCCCCGTGTAGGGGATCATGTTGATGAAATCGGCGGTTATGCGGATCCCGTAGGACCGTCCTGTCGCTTCCGGAGCTTCCTCCTCCCGGGGCAGCCCGTTCAGAAAGAGGGTTTCCCCCTGGCCCCCTCTCCGGGGGGATGTCCCGGTCAGCAGGTAGAGCCTCTCCCCGGGGGTACCCTCCACGGTGAAGATGGTGCGGGTGGTCAGGGCGGGACGGCCGCCGGTCTCCACGGAGTGGGCGAAGGACTCCCCGTACAGGGGGATGTCGTAAAGAAGGGGCAGGGAGGGCCAGAGCTCCGTGAGGGCGATGAGGAAACGGTCGGAACTGTTGTCGATGAACCGGGCCCCCTTCGCGGGCGCCCTGATCCCTGTCAGGCCGAAGGGCAGGGCGAAAAGGAGCAGAAGGGCCAGGCTCCGGGCGTTGTCCCTCCGGTACCGGCTTCCCAGGAGGGCGGCGATAAAGAGGAGCCCCGTCCAGAAGGAGGGGGCCAGGAGAAAGAGGAAGAAGAGGGGCAGGTAGAGAAACTGCCTGATCCCCTCCAGAGGCTTTTTCTGCCGCCCGGCGATCCAGCAGGCAAGAACCGTGAGGAGGGCGCCCAGTTTCACGAAGAGATGGGAGACCCGGCCCTTGGCCATGCCGCTCCGGAACAGATCGAACCAGAGCTCGTAGGCCTGGTAGGGGAGGAGCAGGATCTCCCCCACCAGGAGGGCCCCCTGCAGGATCATCAGAACCGTGGCCAGGAGCCGGAGGATCCGAACCCTTCCGGGGAGGAATACCCCCGCCGCGGCCAGGAGGGGAACCGCTTCGTAAAAGCCCAGGAGGGGCCATCCGCCGGTACTCTCCAGGAAGTGATGGAGCAGAAAGTAGGCGAGGGGAACCGGTATGAGGAGTATGAGGGCCTTCAGTTTTCCTGCCAGAACGGTTCCCCCCTCTCTATGACGGTGATGTTCACCCCCCGGTTTTTCAGGCGGTCCAGGGCGCGGCGGGTGGCGACGGCCCTCTTCTCGTCCATCCCCTCCAGAAGGGCCACGAGCTGCCAGTTCTCCCTGACCTGCCAGAAGGACTCCCGCAAAAGGTCCCATCCGGGCAGGGCCGATATCAGGATGACCCCCTCAGCGGGCAGCCGGTAGGAGGGAAGGAAGGGGGCGTTAAAGGCGAGGGAGAGGGTAGACTGGTAGAGGGACTCGAAGGCTCTCTCGCAGGATATGTCCAGGGGCTTGTCCGGAACGATGCCGTCCAGGATGACCCCTTCCCCGCTGTCCAGGAGGCGCCGGGTCAGGGTCAGGACGGTCTCCAGGACCCCGTCCTCCCGGGGCCTGTCCTCCCCCAGGGAGCGCCGGTCCACCATGAGAATGCGCCCCGGCCTAACCGCGTTGTCGTACTCCCGTACCAGGGGGAAGCCGTAGCGGGCGAAATGCTTCCAGCTGATGCCCCGCAGGGGCATGCCCGGGCGGTACTCCCTCACGTGGCTGAAGGTGGTCTCCCCCCGGTCCGTGCCGCTCGGCCTGATGCGCTCTCCCCCCCCGGCGATCTGTCTCAGGGGATAGCCGCTGCCCCGGTAAAGGCGGGGATAGATGTAGAAGGTCCTCTCGTGCCGGGGCAGGGGGATGCGGAAGAATCCCAGGAAATCCTCCATCTCCAGGCGGGAGATCCCCACCCGGTAGATGCCCCTGGTCCCCCCCCGGATGGTGTAGGCGAAACGTTTCTTCTCATGGGAGCGCAGGTAGAAGGTCAGCGGTTCCAGGTCGGTCATCTCCGGATTCCTGAAGGAGAAGAAGACCACCCGGATCAGGGCGGACGCGGTCAGCCAGGACTGCTGCAGATAAAAATCGTAGTGGATCTCCTCCCCCCGGACCAGGTGCTCCGAGGAGAAGTGCTGGTTGTGCCGCATCCCCCCGTAGGAAAGGATGAGGAGGATCAGGTCGGCGAAGAAGAGAAAGGCGAAGGAGCGGTAGAGCAGGTAGTAGATGCCCCCCAGGTAGCGGGCGGCCAGGAAGGAGAGGCAGAGGATGAGCAGGGAGGGGATCAGTCTTTCCCAG
>QKAI01000329.1 GCA_003246505.1 Spirochaetaceae bacterium
GGCCTTCTTTCTCACCACCGTGTTGTAGCCGTTTCTCATGTCGAAAAGCTTGACCAGTTCGGCTATGAGATATTCGTCGGTGAGCTCATGGCCGTTCTCACTCATGATCTCGATGGAGGTGAGGTAGGCATAGGCGAAGTTGTTATCCCGGTTCAGGGCGGTCTGGCTGTTCATGGCGTTGGCCATGACCTGCAGGGTAATGCCGTCATCGTCGGGGCCGATCTTGGCCAGGGCCACGACCGCTTCGGACATGACCATGGGTTCGTTCTCCTGGCCCAGGATATCCGTTATGGCCCGGCGGGACTCTTCCCCGCCGATTTCGCCGAGCAGCTCCACCGACTTGCGGCGGACTTCGGGGAAATTGTTCTTCTGGGTGCCCTGTTCCATGTAGATGCGCCCCGTTCCCTCACGGCCCATATCGGTCAGGATCTCCACGACCGCTTCCTCATTGCCTCCGAGGTTGCCGTCCTCAATCAGTCTTTCTATGTCCTGGAGAGCCATCAGCTTGGCATCCCGGTCTTCCTGGCCGGCCAGCGTTTTCAGCCGCTGTACTTTTTTGGCGCTCTGAAGATAGGCCTCTTCAACGGTCAGGCTGTCGCTCTGAGCCGCCAGGGGCAGTATAAGCAGAAGGGCTGCCAACAGTGTAAACATGTATTTCATTTCAAACTCCTTGAAGTGCGTTTGCTAAGCGCCGTGTTTATTTTACCAGAGACTGATCTTCCAGGATCCGTCAATAAGTTCCAGCTGGTACAGCTTAGTTCTATTATCGTTAAAAACTGTCCAGGCCGTTACATGATTTTCATCATCAAACTCAATTTCTTCCAGTTTCAGACTCATCCGGGAGGGCACCACCACGTAGGTGAAGTAATCCTTCAGATCCTTCAGGACGACCTCCTCCATCTGAAGGATGGGGCTCTCCGATTTTTTCTTAAGAAGTTCCTTGTCGCTGTAGGTGTCTATATAGGTCTGGGAGAGATTCTCTCTCCAGGCGGTAAAGTTCTTTTTCGCTATGATACCGTCCAGATGTTCAATGAGGGCGTTGATCTCATCGAAGGTCTTGTCATATACCTCCTGGGTGACCTCAAATACCTCTTCCTGGGGCCCGTCGGTCAGGGCGGGTTCCTCCGACAGGACCACCGGATCTTCAACCACCTTGACCGGTTCTTCCTTGACAGGCTCCTGCACGGCCGCCGGCTCGGATGTACAGGCCAGAAGCAGCAGCATAATCATACCCGAAATAACCGGGGCGAGCTTGAACATTTTCATAGCAACAGTTTATAACTTTTGTATTTCTTTGTCAAAGTAATAAAAAAAAAAGTCATCCTTCCTTTGACCGGTAAAGGAAAAAAAGGTATAGTAGGGCATGATCAAAGCTGCTTTCCCCGGATCCTTCGATCCTCCCACCCTGGGGCACCTCAACCTTATAAAGAGGGCTTCCCGCCTTTTCGACTCCCTGGACGTCATCATCGCGGACAACTCCCAGAAGAAACATGTCCTGAGCGCCGATGAGAGGCTGTCCCTGATGGAAGGCATGATCGGGGATGCGGGCATTTCCCGGGTCAGGGTGGTCAAATGGGACTCCCTGATCGTGAACTATTGCCGGGAAAACGATATCAAGGTTATGGTCCGGGGGCTCCGTCCCCTGTCCGATTTCGGTTACGAATTCGAACTCTCCATGATTAATAAGACCTTCAACTCCCAGGTGGAGACGATTTTCCTTCCCACGGATCCCAAGTATTTCGTTCTCCGGGCATCCAGCGTGAGGGAGCTGATACTGCTGGGAGGGGACGTCTCCCGCATGGTCACCCCGGAGGTGGAGGCCCTGCTCAAGGAGAGGCTGATCCCCTGAATCGGGGGGCAAAAACATTTTTGATATACCCTTCGATCTATTATTGACAATTTTTTGGCTATAGTATATTGTGATGGCCGGTATATAATTATTTGTGAGGTAAACATGGCAGTCCCTAAATATAAGACTTCTAAAGCAAGGACTCGGAGACGTCGCTCCATTAATATGGCAATGACTGCTCCCAATCTGGTTGCCTGCGGAAACTGCGGAAACAAGGTTCTCAGACACCGGGTATGTCCTAAATGTGGTTTTTACAGAGGAAAACAAATCATCGAGCCCCAAGAGATGGCCGATTAATTAAGGAGTGCTGGAATGGCAGATCTTTTTGAACAGTTGCAGGAAATCATCGTAGACAAACTCGAGGTCGAGAAGGACAAGGTAACCCCTGAGGCACGCTTTCGCGAAGACCTCGGCGCAGACAGCCTTGACACCTACGAACTGCTTTACGCTATCAATTCCGAAATGGGCGTAAGCGTTCCCGACGAAAAGGCAACTGAATTCGAAAAAGTTCAGGACGCCCTGGACTACATCATCGAACAGAAGGGTTAATTCCTTTTAGTGAAACTTTTCGGTTCGAAGAATATTCCCTTTTCGGTGCCTAAAATCGACGGGGTGCGGAAAAGGGAATTGATCGACTTCCAACAGATTTCATCCTTGAAATTCAAGGATGAGAATCTTCTTAATCTGGCGTTCTGCCACCGTTCATATACAAACGAATATCCCCACCCCATAGACAATAACGAAAAGCTCGAATTCCTGGGCGATTCCGTATTGGGTCTTATCGTAGCGGATTATCTCTACCATCTCTATCCCGATTCCGCCGAGGGGGAACTGGCCAAGATCAAGTCCTATGTGGTCAGCGAGATAAGCCTGGTCAAGGTGGCCAGGAAACTCAAGATCGATAACTACATCCTTATCGGCAAGGGGGAGGAGTACTCCGGGGGACGGAACAAGCCCGCCCTTCTCGCGGACTGCACCGAAGCGGTTATCGGGGCTTACTTTCTGGACTCCGGATTCAAGCTGGTTACGGAGTTCGTCCTGGCCCAGCTGAAAGAGGAGATAGAAAGGGTCGATGAGAACCGGTACTACCGGGATTACAAGACCCTGCTCCAGGAGATGATCCAGAAAAAGTACAAGTGCTGTCCCCGGTACAACGTACTCTCCGTGGAGGGTCCCGACCACAACCGGGTTTACCACATGGAAGTGAAAATAAACGATCAGATTTTCGGACCCGGGACAGGATCGAACAAGAAGAAAGCCGAACAGGAAGCGGCGCGCATCGCCTACGAGCACTACCGGTCCAGGTAGTTCCGGTAGTAATCCACCCCCATCTCCAACAGTTTTTCCTCTTCGTTAAGGGTGGGGTTGTCCAGAACCGCTTCCAGGAGATATTCCAGAACCTGGCCCATGGTCCGGGAACGGGGAATGCCGCCCCTGGCGTGGAGGGTGTTCCCGTTGACTTTCAAATCCCCGATGGTGAAGGCGTTCTCCTCCTCCAGTACCCGGGCAATCCTTAGTTTCAATTCCCTCAGCCGCCCGTTGCTGTTCTCTTCCCGGGCCGTCCCCCATATATCCCCCTGGCGCAGCAGGAACAGGTCGTCCAGGTTCTCCTGTCCCACCCGGGCGATCAGTCGCCGGACGGCGCTGTCCGTCCAGGAGGGTTCGTAGTGGAACATATGGTTGGCGATGAGATGGCAGATCTTCCGGACCGATTTGACGGGAAAGCGGTACCTTTCCATGATCTCCCGGGCCAGTTTCTCCGAAAGCCTTTCGTGGTTATGGAAGGAGGGTTCCCGCCCCGGTTCCAGCTTCATGGTCCCCGGCTTCCCCAGATCGTGGAACAGGGCGGCCAGACGTACCTCCGGAAATCCCCGGGGCACCCCGTCGCAGGCGTAGATGGAGTGATCGAAGACATCGTAGGCGTGGCTCCCCTTCTGCCCCACCCCGATGCAGTCATAGAGCTCGGGGAAGAGGATCCGCAACAGGCCCGTATCCCGGAAGAGCATGAAGCTGAGGGAAGGGGCGGAGGTCTCCATGATTTTGATCAGCTCCTCGTAGATCCTCTCCCGGGAGAGGCCGGGGATGCGGCGAT
>QKAI01000510.1 GCA_003246505.1 Spirochaetaceae bacterium
ATCATGGTAGGGACCCGGTCCCAGGTTCGAATCATGCTTCTCATTGTTCCCCGGTGAAGGGAGGGCCAGTCGGCGAAATAGGTCCCCTTTCCGAAATATTTGCTGCTGTTCAAAAGATATATAACAAGATCAAACGCCCCTGGAGAGGGGTCGGTGGATTCGGTCATGGGGGAGACCTCAAATCCGGCCTTCTCAAGATATTCCCGGAATTTCAAACTTTTAGGGGGACCGAAGATAGGGACCGGCTCGCTCTCGATCAGGAGGACCCGCCGGAATTTCCCGGGGTCGACGGGAATCAGCTTCTGCGTGTCCTTGACCAGGGTGATGGAGGAGGAGAGGCATTCCTCCCGCCAGCGGGCGTGCTCCCCGCAGCCCAGAACCTGGGGGGAAACCCTTTTTTCCTTTTTATGAAGCCCCAGCGCGGCTTTGAGGGCCAGAATCCGGTAGACCGCCTCCCTGACCCTCTCCGCCGGGATAACGCCCCCCTTAACGGCCCGGAGGAGATGGCCGAAATCCTCTTCGTCATCCACGGAGAAGAGGAAGATATCGCATCCCCCGTTTATGACGGCGGGCACGATATTCTCCCGGGGCCCCCGGGATGTCAGGCCCGCCATGCCCGTGGCGTCGGAGATGATGACCCCGTTAAAGCCCAGCTTCTCCCGCAGAAGCTTCACGTTCAGATTGGCAGAGAGGGTCGCCGGCTGGATATCGGCGGCTGTGGCCTTTCGATTCAGCTCCCGGTCCCAGGCGGCCAGGGTGATATGGGCGCTCATGACGGTCATGACACCCTGGTCAATCATGGTCCTGTAAACCCTGCCGTAGGTCTCCATCCACCGGTCCAGGGGCAGGGTGTTGTGGGTGGTGACCAGGTGCTGGTCCCTCTCGTCCATCCCGTCCCCGGGCCAGTGCTTGGCGCAGGCGGCCATCCCCTCCTCCTGGAGGGCTTTGACATAGAGCCGTCCCATTTCGGCGACCTTCACAGGATCGCTGCCGAAGGAGCGGGATGCGGAGATATGGCTGCGGAAGTTGAAATTGATGTCCACCACCGGGGAGAAGGTCCAGTTAAAGCCCGTGGCCAGTCCCTCCCGGGCGGCGATGCGGGCCATCCGCTCGCAGTCACGGCGCCAGTGGCGGGAAGCGGCGGTTCCCAGCTGGGTCTGCCAGGAGGTCCCCGCCACGCCGATCGTCCCCAGGGTGCCGAATTCCAGATCCCCCGTCAGTAGCAGAGGGACGGGGCTGTTCTCCTGCAGATAGGCCGCGGACGACCGGAGGTCCTCTGCGGAAAGGGAGGCAAAGCGGTGGACGCCCCCGGGCCGGTACTTCAGAACCCGGTCCATATTCTCCTTCGTCACCATGGGACAGAGGGGGAGGAACATCTGTCCCGCCTTCTCCTCATCGGAGAGGCCTTCCCAGGTAGAGACGACCCATTTCAGATCGTCATCGGACAGATTAAAGGGGGATTTCTTCAGGTCTTCCGCTTTCATCATGGCACTTCCTGTTCGCGTTTATTCTTCCATCCTAAGGGGATTCGGGCAAATTGTCCATCGTTGCGAATTCGACTTTTTCGGATTATAATGGGAAAGTGGAGGAGATCGTTGAATACGGAATTTTTCGTGCTGATCGTTTATATCGCGGGACTCGTCTTCCTCTCCTCTCCCCTGAGAGAGCTGGAGCTTCCCGGAAAGAACATTCTCTTTGTTGCCCTCATAGCCTTTCTGTTCTCTAATATTTTCACCGTGGTGGAAGAGTATATCCTGAACGCTTTTTTCAATCACCTGGAGCATCTCTTTATTTTCATAGGCTCCGTCCTTCTTCTGATCGGCTCAGTCATGATGATGCAGGGGATAGAGAGAAAGTGAACACCTACATTGTTCTTTTCGATAGCGGTTCCTTCCTCGCTCTGATATCCGCCCTCATCTTCCTCATGGTAAGAAACCGGGCCCTGCCCTCCTCTTCCCTGATTAAGTCGTCCCTCCTCCTCTCGGTCTTCTTCTATGCCTTTATCTCCTTCTCCAATATCCTGGAACACGGGAATATCACCGCCTTCTTCGACCCGGTGGAGGATATTGTGGAGATCCTTTTTCTCTTCCTGTTTCTGTTCTTTATCTTCGCCTTCCGGGCCCATCAGAATCTGATCCGGGTCAGGAACCGGGAGGACTGGCTGGATTCCGCCCTGGAATCCCTTTACGAGGGCATCATAGCTGTCACCAGGGACGGCCATGTCCTCTATACCAACGAAAAGATGCGGGCCATGACCGGATTGAGCCGTTCGGAGGCTCTGGGCAGAGACGGGGACGAGCTGCTGGATTTCATGGACAAGGAGACCCAGGCCCCCGTCTCCTTCGCCCCTTTCCGGGAGTTCCGGAACAACGGGGAGGCCTTCGAGTACCCCACGGGGATATATCTTCGGGACCGCAGCAACGGGCTGACCCTGATAAGCAGTCATGTTTCCGAAGTCAAGGGAAAGGACGGCCTGCTTCTGGGATACATCGGCAGCTTTTATGACGTGGGCCCCTATTTCACGATCATGGAACAGCTGAGCCACCTCCAGAAAATGGATGCCATAGGCCAGCTTACCAGCGGCGTCGCCCATGACCTGAACAACATGCTCGGCGGCGTCCTGGGCGCGGCGGAGCTGCTGGAACAGCAGCTTAAGGAGACGAAGGGGGGAGAAGGGTGCCGGGAGATGCTGGACATCATCTTCTACTCCGCGGAAAACGCCAGGGAGCTGACGGCGAACCTTCTCTCCTTCGGCCGTAAAGGGCGTATCATCTCCACAAGCGTCAATATGGGGGAGATCGTGGAAAAATCCGTCGCCCTGGCCCGGAGAACCATGGACAGGAGAATCTCTATAAAAATCGATCTGGAGGACAGGGACATGATGGTCAGCGGGGATCCGGCCCAGCTTCAGAACGCCCTTTTGAATCTGATGATCAATGCCAGGGACGCCCAGCCGGAGGGAGGGAGCATCGACATCCTATCCCGCTCCCGCTATCTGAACCGAAGGTACTGCGATTCTTCACCCTACCCCCTGGAGGAGGGGGAATTCATCGAAGTGAGCATCTGCGACCGGGGTCCCGGGATCGGGAAGGAGATAAGGGAGAAGATTTTCCAGCCCTTCTTCACCACCAAGGAGAAGGGCAAGGGCACCGGACTGGGGCTGGCCGCCGTGGACAGCACCGTTCACAGCCACGGGGGGGCCCTGGAGATAATCGACCGGGAGGGGGGCGGATGCTGTTTTCATCTTCTCTTTCCCTTAATAATAGACCACAGCAACAGGAAGCCCGACGGGGGACGGGAGAGCTGGTCCCACCTCAAGGGCCGCTCCGTTCTGGTGATAGACGACGAGGGCATAATCCGGACGACTTCCCGGCTGATGCTGGAAGAGGAAGGGCTCAAATGTACCGCCGTCGGTTCCGGAGAGGAGGGTCTGGAAAAGATCAGGGACAGGAATGCCTCCTGGGACCTGGTGCTTCTGGATGTGGTCATGCCCGGTATGGGCGGGGAGGAAACGGCCACAGAGATTCATAGGGAAAAGCCCGCCCTGCCCATCCTGTTCATGTCCGGGTTCTATCGGAAGGAGGGCCTGCCCCTCAGCGTCTCCGGCTTCCTGAAGAAACCCTTCCGGAAAGGGGAGCTCCTCCAGGCCCTGGAGGAGGCTATGAAATTAATCGGCCCCGGGGAATCCCCATAGGTCAAGGAGCCTTTCCGCCGCTTCCTCCGCCCCCAGTTCGGAGGGGTTCAAGACAAGTAGCTCCATTTCGGACAGGCGGGCCAGTTCCAGGAGGCGTTCCTGCCTTTTCAAAAAGAAGTCCACAATCTGTCCCCGGCTCTCTCCAAACCGGCGCACGTAGCTGTTCCACTGTTCGTCCCGACGTTCAAAGAGCCGATCCTCCAGCTCCTCACCGGTCGCGGTGAGAAGGCAGAGTCCCGC
>QKAI01000408.1 GCA_003246505.1 Spirochaetaceae bacterium
AGATCGAAGCCCTGGCCAAGGCCAGCGGGAAAAGCGTCTCCTCCCTGCGGGATAAAATCGGCTCCCTCCATGAACTGAATCCCATGCTGGGACACCGCGGCTGCCGCCTGGGCATCACCTATCCGGAAATTTACGATATGCAGGTGGAAGCCATCATGACCGCGGCGGTGAAGGTCACCGGAGAGGGCAGGAAGGTCATCCCCGAGATAATGATCCCCCTGGTGGGGACGGTGAATGAACTCCAGCCCCTGAGGGAGAATGCGGAGAAGGTGATCAAGGGAGTCTTTGACAAATCGGGGGTAAAAATCGAATATCAGCTCGGGACCATGATCGAAATCCCCCGGGCCGCCCTGACCGCGGAGGACGTGGCCAGGCATGCCGATTATTTCTCCTTCGGTACGAACGACCTGACCCAGATGACCTTCGGCTATTCGAGGGATGACATCAACGGATTCCTCCCCGATTACCTGGAACAGAAGATTCTCCATGCCGATCCTTTCCAGACCCTGGATCAGCACGGCGTCGGCCTCCTTGTCACTATGGCCGTGGAGAAGGGGCGGCAGACGAAGCCCATGCTCAAGACCAGCATCTGCGGTGAGCACGGCGGGGATCCTGCATCAATCGATTTCTGCTACCGGGCCGGATTGAACGTGGTTTCCTGTTCCCCCTACCGGGTCCCTATCGCCCGTCTCGCGGCGGCCCAGGCGGTTCTTAAGAACCGTTAGGGGGTCATTCCCGTGTCTAGAAGCCCTTTTCCCAACGGAAAGGGGCTTTTTTTTCAAAAAAGGAAGTTCTTTATACCAAACGGCACCTGTCCCGAAGTCTAAATGTGCTATACTTATATAGGTAAATATTCCGGTAGAAAAGGAAAAGGAGTTCAATCGTGAAATTTGATGACATGGATCCCCGCATCCAGAACCACATAGTTAAAAATGTTCTGAAGCCTTCCGGCCTGGAAATTAACGATATCAATAAGGAGATGATGGCAACGGCCTGGTTCAACAAGGAAGAGGCCTTTACCTCCCAGCTCTCCAGCCTGGGTATGGTGGAAGTGGAAACCCTTTCCTCCGATGAGAAGAGGGCCGCCCTGGCCCTGACCTTTTCGGGCTCCCTCATAGGGATCGGCCCCATGGAGGGTAATCATCGTCAGGTGATCTACTCCAGCATCGGGATGCGTCGGGATGTACCCAATCAGGCCGTTTCCGACAACTCTTCCCTGGACAGTGATCTGAGCGTGGGAGAGGAAGCCCACTTTTCCGGCGGCCCCATCGTGAAAAGCTCCCCTCTTTATAAAATCGCCCTGATCAAGGATGAGGTTCTTCCCATAGAGGATCAGCGTCAGACAATCAGCGAAGCGACACGGATCATTACCGAAGAATTCGTGGATGTAAACAAGACCGTAATAATCGATTGACCCTATGGCTGTAGATTTTGCGGGGCTTATGAAGACTCTGGAGCGGATGGCGAATCTGAAAACCATCCCCCCCCGAGAGATACTCGATGATCTTCTGGACACGGTAACGCCCCTTTTAAACAGTGAGAATCCCCTGGTAAGGCCGCTGGACAGGGAGGGCTTATCCGGAGGTATGCTTATCCTACGGCAGGATATCCCCACCCTGATCATACCGGATCTGCACGGGCGGCGGGATTTCATGATGGACTTCCTCAACTGGAATTACGGCTCCGGGCCCGTTCTGGAAGGACTCTTGAAGGATGAACTCCAGATCGTCTGCGTGGGAGACGGTTTCCATACGGAGAAGAGGGGTGCCCAGCGCTGGCAGGAGGCCTTCCAGGAGTATGCCCTGGCCTTCAAGAGACACCGACACATGGACAGGGAGATGGCGGACAGCATGGGCGTCATGGTCATGGTCATGCTGCTCAAGCGATCCTTCCCGGATAATTTCCATTTCCTCAAGGGGAATCATGAGAACATTAAGAATGAAAACAATCTCTCCGACCGTTCCTTTGGAAAATATGCCTACGAGGGGGCCATGGTGCGGGAGTGGGTGGAAATCTTCCTCGGCCAGGATTTCCTGAACGATTGGAGCGACTTCGAAAACGCCCTCCCCATTTTCGTCCAGGGGGACCGGTTTCTCATTTCCCATGCGGAACCCCTCCGGTTCCACAGCCGGGAGGAGATTATAGAATACCGCTCGGACCGTACCATCACCTTCGACCTCAGCTGGACCGGAAACGACCAGTCCGAGCCGGGGACTGTGGAAGCCATGCTCAATGCCTTCCTCCCCGGCGTGGTGAACAGCTACTATTTCGGAGGGCACCGGCCCGTGCAGAATCTCTATCTGACAAGGGCGGGGGGACGATACGTCCAGATACACAATCCGGAGAGGGAAATC
This sequence comes from Spirochaetaceae bacterium, assembly GCA_003246505.1. GTDB lineage: Bacteria > Spirochaetota > Spirochaetia > DSM-2461 > DSM-2461 > SZUA-368. Next base: position 2,355 of record QKAI01000408.1, read on the forward strand.
GTGGCTCTGGTGAAACCGGACGAGGAAATCGATTTGGATATGATAATTAAAGATATTAAGCAAGAGGGCTAAGATGACAAAAACACCAACGAAAATCGGCAAGTATCCCATAGAGGCCAAGGTGGCCGAAGGGGGGATGGGTGCCGTTTACAAAGGGGTTCATCCTACCTTGAACAGACCGGTTATTCTCAAGAGGCTGACCTTGAAGAACAGCGAGCATCTGACCGAGCGTTTCCGCCGCGAAGCCCGGATCATGATGAATTTCAAGAATGAGAATATCGTCAACTTCTACGATCACTTCAAGGCGGGAGACTCCTATTACATCGTTCTGGAATACATCGACGGTTCGGATCTGAACAATCTGCTGGGAAAAGAGAGATACCTCAACTGCGATCTTGCCCTTTATATCTTCAGGGAGAGCTGCAAAGCCCTTCGCTACGCCCATAAGCACCAGGTCATCCACCGGGATATCAAACCGGCCAACATCATGTTCAATACCTCCGGGGAGGTGAAGCTGGTTGACTTCGGAGTCGCCCATGAGGGATCGGAGGAGGACGCGGGGCTGACCACTGACGGCATGACCGTGGGGACCCCCTCCTATATGGCCCCGGAGCAGTTCCAGGACTCCAAGAACGTGGACGCCCGGGCGGACATCTACTCCATGGGGGTCATGCTCTACCAGATGGTCACAGGGAAAAAGCCCTTCCCCGGGGGGTACTCACCGGAGCTCATCGCCGCCATACAGAAGAACAAGTACCTCGCACCCCGGAAAATAAACCCGGAAATTAACGGCCTGACCGCCAAAATAATCCGCAAGTGCATGAGGGGTCGGGCGGACAAACGTTTTTCCAATGTGGACGAGATTCTATTTATTCTGGACCGTTATTTCCGCAAGAGGGATGAAGCGGCTCTGGTGGAAGAGCTCAAGGCCCGGATCGCCGGCGAGCAGATTCCGGAAAAGAAAAAGAAGCGCTTCATTCTCTCCCGCGTCATTCTTTGGGGCGTGATAATCCTTTTCCTGGCCGGTGTCGGGACGATCGCCTGGTGGCTGGGAATCATCCACGAATATCTCTTTACCGATTCCTGGAGCCGGTTGAACATTGAGATTCAGGTAAGCAATGCCTATAAGGATTATGACCAGATTTACAAGAGCATAGAGTTCTTCCGGGACGATGACCTTTCCATCCCCGAAGTGGAGAAGAGGGTTCTGTTCCATAAGGGCCCCGCCCTGAACGATGCCCATGTCTACAAAACTCTGCCCGTTTATCTGGAAACCGGAAGATACCGCATCAAAATCCAGGTGGAGGATCTCCTCTACTGGTATACGGTATATCTCCCCCCCCGAAAGGTTCAAAGGGAGGATTCGGTCACCGAGAAAGGGGAAAGCATCCTCCTGGAGATCTATAATCTGCCCGTTTCCGATGTTGAGGTAAACTGGCGGGTGAGGGATTGCTTTACCGGAGCGGCCCTTTCCAAGGACCTTTCCGTGAAATTATTCAAGGGGGACAACTGGGTTATCTTCAAACCCGGAGAGGAGAAGCTCCTTTCAGGGAAGGTACATAAATTCCGCTTTGAAAGGG
>QKAI01000335.1 GCA_003246505.1 Spirochaetaceae bacterium
ATATGCTGTCCCTGAACGCGGCCATAGAGGCGGCCCGGGCGGGGGAAGCAGGCAAGGGTTTCGCCGTGGTGGCCTCGGAGGTCCGCAAGCTTGCGGAGAACTCGGGCAAGGCGGCGGCGGAGATTACGAATATATCCGCTAACAGCGTAAAGACGGCGGAACGGGCGGGTACCATAATAAACGAACTGGTTCCCCAGATTCAGAGCACCGCCGAGCTGGTCCAGGAGATAACCGTATCAAGCGAGGAGCAGACCCGTGGGGCGGAGCAGATCAATTCGGCTCTCCAGCAGCTCGATTCGGTGATCCAGCAGAACGCCTCCGCCTCGGAGGAACTGGCCTCCATGTCGGAGGAACTGAACGGCCAGTCGGAGATGATGCTAGGCAGCATTTCCTATTTTACCCTCAAATCGGACGGGGGAGGGAGAACCCTCTCCCGGGACAGGGCTCAGGAGGGGGGAACCCTGCTTCTGGAGGGGTGATAAAAGTACTTTTTTATTTGAAATTAGCAATTCCATGAACAATACTTATGGTAATCATCTATGGAGAAGGGGTTAAATAATGAACGTCAGCAGGGTGACTCTAAAAACAAAATTACTCGTTAGCTTTTTTCTGGTTATAGCACTGGCCGCTTTCGTCGGCTTCGTGGGTTACAGGAGCATCGTAAAGATCAATGAATCCAATACGGTGGGGGCACTGGTCAACACGGCTCTCATTGATACACAGGATGTTCAGGCCGCATCGCTCCGGTATATCATCTATCTTGATGATTCCTATCAGGAAGTGATGAAAACGGAGACTCAGAATGTCTACAACGGCATGGCGGAGGTCAAGACTCTCCTGAAGAAGGCCGAGTATGTCGCCATTGCGGACGAACTGATCTCTTCCATGAAAAAATATGAAGAAAGCAACGCCCGCTATCACCAGTTAGCCCAGAGCAAAATCCAGGCGGAAGCAAAACGTCTGGCCGCTTCAACGGTCACCCAGACGGGAATCAACAACCTTTTCGATGTGGAAATCGCCGCCTATGTAAGGCAAAACGGCATGGACAGCGATTACTACCAGGCCGTGGCCGTGGCCCAGGAGCTGCGTAACAGCTACAACCGGGTCCGCATCACCGCGGGGAAATATAAGGAAGCCCTCAAAGCGGCCGACCAGGACAGCATCGCCAAATCCTGGGTGGCCGAACTGGAACTCTCCCAATCTCTTATTCTCCAATGCCTGGACCTATTCACCCTCCCCTCCACCCAGGCGGAACTGAAGGAAGTTCATGACGCTCTGGATGAATACACCGATCTTGTGGATGAATTCCGCACCATCAACCGGAATCAGAGGGACGAGCAGAACCTCCAAAGACAGGCCGCCGAGGATACCCTGGCCGTGGGGCGCAAAGTCCGGGATGCGGTGAATATGATCATTGCCCAGACCACCGGACAGGCCATAATACTGATACTCTCCCTCCTGGGTGCGGCCATCGTAGCGGGCATCATCATCAGCCTGATCCTTACCTCCAGCATCATGAAGCAGCTGGGCAGCGAGCCCGACGAGATCGCCCGGATCGCCGAGGAGATAGCCAAGGGGAATCTGACCCTGGAATTCGACGACAGGAAGGCGGTGGGGGTTTACCTGTCCATGAAGAATATGACGAACAACCTCTCCTCCACCCTCAGGGATATACGAAACGCCTCGGACCAGGTAGCCTCCGGTTCCAACCAGATCTCCCAGTCCAGCCAGCAGATCTCCTCGGGCGCCACGGAGCAAGCCTCCAGCACGGAGGAGATTTCCAGTTCCATGGAGGAGCTGGTCTCCAACATCCAGCAGAATACGGAGAACGCCCAGAAGGCCGACGAGATAGCCCGCAAGGCGGCGGAGGACGCCTCCCTGGGAGGGGAATCGGTAAACGATACGGTTCTGGCCATGAGAAGCATATCCGAGAAGATCGGCATTATCGAGGATATCGCCCGCAACACCAATATGCTCGCCTTGAACGCGGCCATAGAAGCGGCCCGGGCCGGGGAAGCGGGGAAAGGTTTCGCAGTGGTGGCTTCGGAAGTCCGCAAGCTGGCGGAGAATTCCGGGAAGGCCGCCGCGGACATCACGGAGATCTCCACCAGCAGCGTCAAGGCGGCGGAGCAGGCGGGGGTCATTATCAACAACCTGGTTCCCCAAATCCAGCAGACCGCCGAACTGGTGCAGGAGATAACCGTGGCCAGCGAGGAGCAGGCCCGGGGGGCGGAGCAGATCAACTCCTCCATCCAGCAGCTCGATACGGTTATACAGCAGAACGCCTCCGCTTCGGAGGAGCTTGCGTCCATGTCGGAGGAACTGAACAGTCAGTCGGAGATGATGGCCTCCAGCATCGATTTCTTCAAACTCTCCCGGGGAAAAATACAGGAGCGGCGGAATAGGACAAAGATCGCCCCCGACGCCCCTTCCCGGAGCGAAGGGGTCATACGGGCCACGGAGGAGATGGATGTCCCCCTGCTGCCCCGGGAAACGGAGTCCCCCCCCCACAGCCCGAAGGACGATGATTTTGAAGAATTTTAAACCGGGCCCTTCCCCCGGCGATAGGATTAGTCTATAGTCACCCCATGACGGTTAAGGAACTTCTGGACGAATTTGAACTGGAAATAGACGATGTGCGCTGGTACATGTCCACCTATATGGCCCACCGGCTGCTCTCCTATCAGCATGAACCGGATATGCTTATCCGCTATATCTGGTCGGGGGAGCTTGAGGGGGATTTCTATAACATGGAAGAGAGGCTCATTGCCGATCTCCAGGATCAGCTTGACCGGGATGTGACCGATGAGGTCCGCCTGAGGGACTTGATGCAGGAGATGAACTATCTCCGTACCAAGAGGCAGAAGAAGGGCTTCTAACCGTAGAGGAACTGCTCCATGTCCATGAGGAGATCCCGGCTGTGCTTTACGCTCCGCTGGGTCTCGGGCAGACTGGAAAGAAAAAAACGGCCGTAGTTCTTCTGAATGATCCGCCCGTCCAGTATCAGAACCACCCCGCTGTCGCTCTTGCTGCGCATGAGGCGGCCGAAACCCTGCTTGAACCGCATGATGGCCTCGGGCAGGGAGATCTCCATGAAAGCGTTCCCTCCCCTCGCCTCCAGGGCTTCCACCCGGGCCATGAGAATCGGCTCGGTGGGTACCCGGAAGGGCAGCCGGCATATGATGAGCTGCCTCAGGGAGTCCCCGGGCACGTCCACCCCCTCCCAGAAGGAATCCGTGGCTAACAGGACGCTGGAAACCTCCGTTTTGAATCGGTCCAGCAGCCTTCCCCGGTCATCGTCCCCCTGGGCGAAGAGGGTGATTCCCGCCCGTTCCAGATCAAAGCAGAGATAGTCGTACACCTGCCTCAGGAGCTCGTAGCTGGTGAAGAGGACCAGGGTCCTTCCCTCCGCCAGGAGAATGGCCTCCCTGATGAGGGGCAGGGAGTACTCCACCCAGGCCTCCTGCTGCGCCGGCAGGGGGGCCTCGGCGGGGATAGCCAGGAGCACCCGGTCCCGGTAATTGAAGGGGGACTCGTAAATCCCCGTCAGCAGACGCTCCTTGGGGATGAGACCCGCTCCGGTACGGTTCATCCAATAGGCGAAGCTCCTGTCCACGGCCAGGGTGGCGGAGGTGCAGATCACGCTGTCGAAGGGTTCGAAGACCGCCTCGTACATGAGGGGGGAGATATCCAGGGGGGTGGCGTAGTAGGTGATGAAGTCCTTCCCGTCGGGGAGACGGCCCTTGCTGAGCCAGAAGATCTTCTCCCCGTGCTCCCGGTAAGCCCGGAAGATTTCCATGAAGGCGGCCATATTGTCAAAGCGGGTCATGAGACTGCGTATTTCCAAAGGCACGTCCCCCTCTTCCTGATCCTCCGGAACCTGGCGGAGGAGTCGGGACACGGCGCTGACCAGATCC
>QKAI01000142.1 GCA_003246505.1 Spirochaetaceae bacterium
CCTTCGATATAGGGCTGATACATATCGTAGGGATCGCCCGTACCGAAGACGCCGCAGCCGGAACAGGATTCGCATCCCCCTCCCCCGCAGCTCAAAGCCCTCTTGACGATCTCTTCCCGCTCTTCCCTGGTTGTGTTTTCTATGGCGAATTTATTCATTACTAGCTCCTTGCTAGTATTTATAATACTACGGGCGGAGGCCGGAAACAAGTCAATGCTAATTATTTTTGCTTAACCTTTTTTATGTGTAATAAATGTGAAAATGAACTTCCCCTATTGCATTCCGCCGGGTGAGTTTTAAAATTCAGATATCCAGTAAGGGGGCTATATATGAACCTGTCGGAAATCAAGGATATCGCAAAGGAAAAGGGCGTGGCACCGGGCAAGATGAAGAAGGACGATCTTATACGGGCCATTCAGAGGGAAGAGGGAAATAATGCCTGCTTCGGAACCGATGCCAGAAGCTGCGGGCAGGAGGGATGCCTCTGGCGGGAGGACTGCCTGAAACTCTGCTGAGTCTCCCCGTGATCCCCTGTCCCGGAGAACAGGGGTTCCAGGGCTATCGGATAAATTCCGCGGCGAAATCCTGGCAGACCCGGTCGATGACCGGGGGAAAGAGGGCTATCATCTCATCGGGCTCGTAGAGTCCCGCCACCACGGGGATGGTGCCGTTGCTCTGCTCCCAGTAATAGCCGGAATAGATCCTGTCGCCCTCGTCGTTGATCAGTTCCACATAGAGTTCCACGGAAACGCCCATACTTCCCGTTTTTTCCACCCCCGTGTCCATGATTTTCTCAAAGGCGAAATGGGCGTGGAGCTGGCTTTTCGCCCCCGTCTCGCCCTTCAGCTTCCCCGCCAGCTTTTCCGCGGTCTTGCTGCTGTTATTGAAGAATTTGTATCCCTCGGCGGTGACGAAGGCCGTATCCATCAGGTCACGGGAATCGTCCACATCGGCGTAGGCCCCTGTCGCCAGAAGGGCCTCCTTATCCAGAATTCCGATAGTGCCCACTTCCCTGAGACTGGCCAGCAGGGCCTTATCGGCCTGTTCCACCAGCAGGTCCGCCCGGGACAGCAGGGTACTGACCTTTTCGTCCTTCGCATCGTTTACCACCGCATTGGCCACGGCGCCCAGCAGGCTGCCGCCGAACTTGTCATTGCTTTCGTTATACCAGGTGATATCCGTATCGGCGGAGACGCGGACCACGGCCATGGGATCGATCAGGCTCAGATCGGCAAAGGGATCATAGGAGGAACAACCGAAGAAGAAAAGTAAACCCAGGCCGGCGAGAACAGTAAATACATGTTTCATTAAGAACTCCTTTCCTGTCTTATCGGCTTCCCGGGCCGTTTCCCCAAGGGGAAAGACTAGGACAGGCGGCCGCGGAAATCCTCATATCCGAAGCGCCTGACGAGCTCAAGCTTTTCCGTGCGGGAGTCATAGAGATACTGGGAGGGCAGCCCCACCCCGTTGAAGGTGGTGGTCTTGACCATGGAGTAGATGGCCATGTCCGCAAAGACAAGCCGGTCGCCGGGCTTCAGGGGCTCGTCGAAACTGTAATCTCCGATCACGTCCCCGGCGAGGCATGTCGCCCCTCCCAGCCGGTAGGTATGGGCCTTTTCCCCCGCCTCTCCGGAACCCAGGATATGGGGCCGGTAGGGCATCTCCAGCACGTCGGGCATGTGGCAGCTGGCCGAGGTGTCCAGTATGGCCAGATCCCCCCTGTTGCGGTGGAGGTCCAGCACGGTGGCCACCAGAAATCCCGCGTTCAGAGCCCAGGCTTCCCCCGGCTCCAGGTAGACCCGGGCGCCGTACTTTCCCCGTATCTCCCTCACCAGGGCGATCAGATCCTCCACCCGGTAGTCCTCCCGGGTCACATGGTGGCCGCCCCCCAGGTTGATCCACCTCAGGCCGCAGAGCTCCTCCCCCAGGGCCTTCTCCACCGCCCGCCAGGTCCGGACCAGGGCCCCGGCGTCCTTTTCGCACAGATTGTGCACGTGGATGCCCTCTACCCGTCTCAGGAATCCCGGGGACAGTTCCTCCCGGACGGTTCCCAGGCGGGAGAGGGGGGCGGAGGGGTCGTAGATGGCGGTTTCCGTCTCCGAGTGGGAGGGATTGAAGCGGAGGCCGCAGGACACCCTGCCGGCGAACTCCTCCCTCAGGGCGGAGAAACGCTCCCACTGGGAGGGGGAGTTGAAAATCACATGGTCCGAGAGTCCCATTATCTCCCGCAGGGCCTTTTCCGAGTAGGCGGGGCTGTAGCTGTGCACTTCCAGGCCCATCTCCTCCCGGCCCAGACGGGCCTCGTGGGGGGAGCTGGCGCAGACCCCGGAGAGGTAGGGTTTGAGGGTATCGAAGGCGGCGAACTGGGAGTAGCCCTTAAGGGCCAGGAGCACCGCGGCCCCGCTTTCGTCGGCCACCCGCTTCATGATCCGGGCGTTCTTTTCCAGGAGGGCCCGGTCCACGGCGAAGGCGGGGCTTTCCAGGCTCCCGACGTCTAAGCCCCGGGGGTAACGACTTTCCACGGCAGACCGTACCTGTTCAGATCATCCATGAAGGGGTCCGGATCCATCTGTTCCATGTTGAATACACCCTTGCCCGACCACTTGCCCTCCATCATCATCTTGGCGCCGATCATGGCGGGGACCCCGGTGGTGTAGCTGATGGCCTGGCTGCCCACTTCCGCATAAGCCCCTTCGTGGCTGCAGATGTTGTAAACGTATTTCTCCACCCGCTTGCCGTCCTTCACGCCCTTGACCACGCAGCCTATGCAGGTCTTGCCCTTCGTCAGGGGCCCCAGGCTGCCCGGATCGGGGAGGAGGGCCTTGAGGAACTGGAGGGGGACGATCTCCCGACCCTCGAACATGACCGGATCGATGCGGGTCATGCCCACGTTCCTGAGCACCTCCAGATGCTTGAGGTAGTTGTCCCCGAAGCTCATCCAGAACTGGGCCTTCTCCAGGGTGGGATAATGCTTTGTCAGGGACTCCAGCTCCTCGTGGTACATGCGGTAGATGTTGTAGGTACCCACTTCCTCGGGGCAGGTGAAGGACTGCTTCAGGCTCATGGGAGGGGTTTCCACGAAGGTCCCCTTCTCCCAGTGGCGGCAGTCGGCGGAGACCTCCCGGATGTTGATCTCCGGATTGAAGTTGGTGGCGAAGGGCTGGCCGTGGTCGCCCCCGTTCACATCGATGATATCCAGCTCCCGTATCTCATCGAAGTAGTGCTTCTTCAGATAGGCGGTGTAGACGTTGGTAACCCCCGGGTCGAATCCGCTCCCCAGAAGGGCCATGAGCCCCTTCTCCTTAAAGCGGTCCTGGTAGGCCCACTGCCATTTGTACTCGAACTTCGCCGTTTCCGGGGGTTCGTAGTTAGCCGTGTCCAGGTAGTTGACCCCGGCGTTCAGGCAGGCGTCCATGATGGACAGGTCCTGGTAGGGCAGGGCCACGTTGATAACCAGTTCGGGATTATGCTTCTTGAGAAGGGCGGTCAGCTCGTCCACGTTGTCCGCATCCACCCCTTCGGTGGTCACGGGACGCTTCAGATCGGCGGCGATCGCCTCGCATTTGCTTACGGTCCGGCTGGCGAGGACGATCTCCTCGAATACCTCAGGTATCTGGGCGCATTTGTGGGCCACCACCCGTCCCACGCCGCCGGCGCCAATAATCATCACTTTTCCCATATCAGTCGTTCTCCCTTTCGTAATAGGTATAGCCCCTGAGGCTCCTCTCGTATCCCGATACGATGCTCTGCCGCTCCCTGGGGTTGATCAGCCCCTCCTGGACGGCCCGCTCCGCCTTCTGCCGGAAGTTGTCCAGGAGACTCTTGGGGTTGTATTCCACGTAGCTCAGCACGTCGGCCACCGAATCCCCCTCCAGCTCCCGGGTGATCTCAAAGCTCTGGTCGTCGTGGAT
>QKAI01000110.1 GCA_003246505.1 Spirochaetaceae bacterium
TGGTGCGGATCTCCCCCTTCGATTCCAACGCCCGGCGCCATACCTCCTTCGCTTCGGTCTACGTGTCCCCGGTCATTGACGACTCCATAGTCGTGGACATCAAGCCCGACGACGTGCGGATCGATACCTACCGCTCCTCCGGCGCCGGCGGGCAGCACGTCAACAAGACCGACTCCGCCGTCCGCCTGACCCACCTGGAATCGGGTCTGGTCGTTCAGTGCCAGAACGAGAGGAGCCAGATCAAGAACAAGGACATGGCCTTCAAGATCCTCCGGTCCCGCCTCTACGAGTACTACCGGCAGAAGCAGGAGGAGGAGAAGGCGAAGAACTCGGCGGAGAAGAAGGAGATCGGCTGGGGATCCCAGATCCGGTCCTACGTCTTCCAGCCCTACACCATGGTGAAGGACCTGCGCACCCGGGTTGAGACGGGGAACATCCAGGCCGTAATGGACGGCGATATCGATCAGTTTATTGAGGAGTATTTGAGATACAGCTCTCAGAACAGGGAATGAACATTTTAGTGGTTGACGATCTCTCCTTCATGAGATCCATCATCAGGGATATCCTCGTTGCCGGCGGTTACCGCATCGCCGGGGAAGCCTCCGACGGCAGGGACTGCCTGGAGAAATACGAGGAAGTCCGCCCCGATCTGGTGCTGCTGGATATCGCCATGCCCCGCATGGATGGGCTGAACTGCCTGAGGGAGCTGAAGAAGCGCCACCCCGATTCCCGGGTGGTCATGTGCTCCTCCCTGGGAGACCAGGAGAGGATCATCAAGGCGATACAGCTGGGGGCCAGCGATTTCGTGGTCAAACCCTTTCAGAAGAATCGTCTCCTCTCGGCGGTTAAGAAAGCCCTTAACCGGGGGTAAATCCTGTGAAATCCCCGAAGTGGATTCTGTCGCTTCTTCTCGTCCTGTGCCCCTCCCTCCCGGCGGCGGGGGAAACCCTGCCCTGGACCTGCGCGGTCACCGCCTTCTCCGGCAGCCTGGAAAGGGAGAACACCTATCTCTTCCGTCAGATACCCCTTCAGCTCTACTTCGGCCTCTCCGAATATCCCGAGCACAGGCTTACCCCGTCGGAGAGACTCCTTTCCGGGGAGGAGGACCTGAACGCACGGCGGAAGTCGCTCCTGGATGAGTGGGAGAGCCTCCTCGGAAAGCGGGACGAACTTATCTTCACCGGGGATCCCCTGGGCTACGAGACCCTGACGAAGCAGATAGGGGAGGCCCGGAAAAAGTACGAATCCACCCTGCTCCCTTCCGATTCGGGTGACGTGGTACGCCCCGTCCAGCTGCTCTCCCCGGGCAGCGGGGGAATCCTCTTCTCCTCCCCGGAGAGGGCGGCCCTGAAGGATCCCGACTTTATCATCACCGGCACCCTGGACGATCTGGGGGATTATATCCTGATTCAGGTACTGGGCATTTTCCGGGCGGAGGGGGAGGAGATCCCCCTCTGGGAGGGGGCGGCCAAGACGGAACAACTGGACCGGCTGGTCGGGGAGATCGCCGATGCCCTGAAGGAGCCCGTCCTGGGAAGGGCCTGGAGCGCCCTGTCCGTATCGTCGGAGCCGGCCCACGGGCAGATCTTCCTGAACGGGGTGTCCCTGGGGGTGGGGACCGCCGACGAGGAGATCCTGGAGCCCGGCCCCGCCCTTCTGGAAGTCCGCTATCCCCGCTACGAAGTGTACCGGGAGGAGCTGGACCTCCTGCCCGGGGAGAGGATCATACGGGATATCCGTCTGGAGCCGGGCGAGGAGGACCTGATCACCCTGGAGTCGGTGCCCACCGGGGCCGATGTGATTCTGGGCTCGGTCTACCGGGGCAGGACGCCCCTGGTCCTTTCCCGGCCCCTCATTCCGGAGAAACTGATCCTCTCCCTGGAGGGGTACGATAGGGTCTCCTCCACCCTGGGGCCGGAATCGGAGAATCCCGCCTCCTTTGCCCTTACCTCCGGGGGCGTCGACTGGGAGGAGAAACGGCTCGACTCCCAGGGGAAGTTCTACAACTCCCTGGGATGGTTCTCCCTCTCCCTGGCCGCTCCCCTCATCCTGAACGGGATCAGGGAGAATCAGGCTCTGCTCACCAACCGTTACGCCTCCCTGTACAATGCCTACGGAACGCAGGATTATCTGGATAAGTACGGGGAGTCCTACGACAACTATTATCTCTCTGAGGGGCTGTTCTGGGGAAGCATGGCCGTAAGCGGAGTACTTCTGGGGGTTTCCATAACCCGGCTGGTTCAGTATATTAAAGCATCGGAAAAAAGCATTGAGCAGCGCTAGGATTGCTGCGAGGACATCAGATGATATTCAATAGGAAGAAGAAGGACGAAACGTCCCCCCCGGAGGCGGGGAAAAGCGCCCCCCGGAAAAATAAGAATCTGGCCTCCCGCATCGCCTCCCTCTTCAAAAAGGACGGGGAATCGGAAGCCTTCTACGAGGATCTTGAGGATCTTCTCATCGAATCGGATATGGGCGGAACGGTCACCATGGAGATCTCAGACGAGCTCCGGAACAGGGTCCGGAAAAACCGCATCGCCTCCCAGGAGGGCATCATCGGCGAGCTGAGGAATCTCATGGCCGAGTCGGTGAGGGAGGAGCACTTCGCCCCCGACGGGGAGAAGCTGAACCTTTTTCTCATCCTGGGCGTCAACGGGGTGGGGAAAACCACCTCCATCGCCAAGATGGCGCGGCACTATAAAAAACAGGGCTTCGGCGAAATCGTCCTGGCCGCGGCTGACACTTTCCGGGCGGGAGCCATCGACCAGCTGAAGATCCAGGGGGAACGGGTGGGGTGCCGGGTCGTGGCCCAGCAGCCCGGGTCCGATCCGGGGGCGGTCATTTTCGACACCATCGCCTCGGCGAAGAGCCGGGGGGAGAAGCTGATCCTGGCCGATACGGCGGGGCGGATGCACAACAAAAAGAACCTCGTCCTGGAGCTGGAGAAGATCGACAAGGTGATCCGGAACAACCTGGGGGACGGGGTCTACAAAAAGATCCTGGTCATCGACGCCACCACCGGCCAGAACGGCCTGCAGCAGGCGGAGGTCTTCCATGAGGCCATAGGGGTGGACGGCATCGTCATGACCAAGTACGACTCCACCGCCCGGGGGGGGCTGCTCGTCTCCATCTGCCGGAAGCTGGGCATCCCCTTTCTCTTCCTGGGACGGGGGGAGGGGCTGGACGACCTGATCCCCTTCGACCGGGAGGTCTACCTCTCGGAGCTGATCAGCCTGGACGGTGAATGAGATTACCCCTGGCAGCGGCGGCGCTGATTCTGATTATGCCCCTCTCCGCCCAGGAGAGCCGGGAGGATTGGGAGCCCTTCTTCCGTAACGGGGAACTGGCCGAGGAGCAGCTCTCTGACGGGTCGGGACGACCCCTGGCCCTGCGCATCTACAGGGGAGGGGAGCTGCAGGAGACCCGGACCTACCAGTACGGGGAGAACCGGATCACCGTGCAAGTCACCGCCCGGATGGCCGGGGGGGACGGGAAGAGCTGGCAGGATGTTCTCTATCTGCGGGAGGACGGCTCCCTGCGCATGCTGGAGAGGAGCGGCGGGGAGACGGAGGTTCAGACCGGCCGTTCCCCCCGGACCGGATGGACCCGCACCGCCGAAGGCCAGGAGATCTATGTGTACGGCCTATCCGGGGAGATCCGGGAGAGGTCCCTCTACGAGGGGGAGACCCTGCGGGAGGAGGAGGACTACTCCTACGACGGGGAGGGACGGCTTCTCTCCTCGGAGCTCCTCCGCCCCGGAAAGGGGGAACGGGAGCTGACCCTCTATACGGCGGGGGGGCAGGCCGGGGAGGTCCGCCTGTACCGGAAGGATCTGCTCGTGAGCCAGACGACCAACCGCTACGACGATGAAAGCCGCCTGGTGGGAGAGGAGATCCGGGGCGGGGGCGTCCACAGCGAGAGGACCCTCGCCTATGACGGGGAGGGGGCCCTGAAGGAGGAGCTGATCTATCGGAACGGGCTACTGGCAAAGAAAATTTACTACGAAGGGGAGGAGAGAACCGAAGAGCTGTACAGCCGGGGGACTCTCACCCTCACCGTCAGATATCGGGGATCGGAGATAATCGGTGAAGAGAAAAAAAAATAACTGGATCGTCGGCACCGCCCTGCGCTATCTCTTTACCAGAAGGAAGGAGAAGGGCCACGTGGCCTCCCTCCTCTCCATACTGGGCATCGGGGTGGGGGTTATGACCCTGGTGGTGGTGCTCTCCGTCATGAACGGGTTCCAGCACAACTACATCGACAACATAAACGAGATCATCTCCTACCATCTGAGGATCGACCGGACGGGGGAGGAACTCTCCCCGGAGGATCTGGCCATCCTGGAAGCCCTGACGGGCATAGAGCGGGTGGAACCCCTTGTCGATTTCCAGACGACCCTGCGGGGGGAGTACGGCGAGCCGGACATCGCCCTGATACGGGCCCTGGCCCCGGAGGCCCGGGACCGGGATCACGCCCTGGCGGCCCACCTCTCCGTGGAATCGGGAAGCTTCGACATAGCCCGGCCGGGGACCATCGTCCTGGGATCGGAACTGGCCCTCTCCCAGGGCATTTTCCCCGGGGACCGGGTCACCCTGCTCTCCCTGGCGGGAAAGGGTCTCTCCCGGCTGGCCCTGCAGGAACAGGAGTTCCTGGTGACCGGGACCGTGCGGACGGGCTACCTGGAGTACGACAAAACCCTGGGATTCATCTCCCTGGATTCGGCCCGGGATATCATGGGGGAGACCTATCGGGTCTACGGCATCAAAATCTCCCGTATCGGACGGGCAGAAGCCCTCCAGCACCGGATAGGGGAAGCCCTGGGACACCAAAGCGACCTGGCTATCACCACCTGGAAGGAGTACAACACCGCCTTCTTCGAGGCCCTGCGCATGGAAAAGATCATGATGTTCCTGGTGGTCTCCCTGGTCTTCCTGGTGGTGGCGGTGAATATCTTCCACTCCCTGAAAAGATCCGTCTCGGAACGAATGGAGGAGATCGCCCTGCTCAAATCCCTGGGGGCCACCCCGGGCAAGATACAGGGGATATTCATTCTGGAGGGCCTCTTCCTCAGCTTTGCCGGAGTGCTGGGGGGCCTGGCTTTGGGGATACTCATATCCCTCAACATCAACGACGTTTTCTCCCTGGTGGAGCTGGTGGTGAACTCGGCCATGGGCCTTTTCCGGTCCTCGGGCATCTCCATCTACTCCAGCATGAACTACTATCTGGTGGACGTCCCGGTTCTCATCATGGGGCCCGATCTGGTTTTCATAGGATCGGCGGCGATCCTGTTCTCTCTGGGAGGGGCCTGGCTCGCGTCGGCTCCGGTGGCCGCAATCAAACCGGCGGAGGTACTGAACATTGAATGATATGGAAGGATCGGCACTGATCCAACTCCGGGACATCCGGAAGGCCTATCCCTCGGGGAACGGGGAGCTGGAGGTTCTGCGGGATATCTCCCTCTCCGTGAACGAGGGGGAGCTGGTGGCCATCACCGGGGAGAGCGGCTGCGGGAAGAGCACCCTCCTCAATCTCATAGGCGGACTGGACCGGCCCTCGGAGGGGGAGGTCCTCTCCTGCGGATTCCCCGTCTCCCGCCTGTCGGAAAAGGCCCTGACCGACTACCGGAACAAATCCCTGGGATTTGTGTTCCAGTTCCATTTTCTCCTCAAGGATTTCAACGCCCTGGAGAATGTGGTCATGCCCGCCCTGATCGGGGGTGAGAAGAAATCCCGCGCCCTGGACCGGGGGGCGGAACTGCTGGACCGGGTCGGCCTGGGGGAGCGGAAGGACCACTTCCCCTCCCAGCTCTCCGGGGGGGAGAGGCAGCGGGTCGCCCTGGCACGGGCCCTGATCAACGATCCCCGTCTCATCATGGCCGACGAGCCCACGGGCAATCTGGATGAGAAGAACTCCCGCCTGGTGGAGGAGATCCTCTTCGAACTGACCCGGGAGTTCAACAAGACCCTCCTTCTGGTCACCCATGATCCGGTGCTGGCCGGCAAGGGAAGCCGCCGTCTCCACCTGACCCAGGGGGGCGTGCAGGAGCTATGAAATTCCGAAGCGCCGCCGCCATCGCCTTCCGTTCCTTCCGCCGTAACCGCCGCAGAGGCCGGTTCAACTCCCGTCCCCTCCTGGGAGCCCTGGCCGGGGTCGCCCTGAGCCTCATCCCCCTGGTGGTGGTCATCAATATCTCCGAGGGGATGATCGAGGGGATCGTGGACCGGTTCCTGGAAACGGACAGCTACCACCTGCAGATCTTCAGCTACACGGACAAATCGGAGGGGGACTTCCGCAGGGAGAAGGAGGCCGTCCTGTCCCTGGAGGGGGTGAACCACGCCTGGCTGGAACGGCAGGGGGCGGGGATGGCCTACTCGGAGGAGGGGAAGACCGGCGTGGCCGTCCGGGCCGTGGAACGGACGATCCGGGAGGAGGACGGGGGGTTCCGCCGCTACATCCAGGTGAAAGAGGGGGCCTTCGACCTTTCCGACGACCGGTCCGTGGTCCTGGGGGAGGCCATCGCCGCTAAGCTGCAGGTCCATCCGGGGGATCAGATCAAACTGCTCACGGGAAAGGTCTTTCCCGGGGGGCGCTACATCCCCCGGGTCACCCCCCTGACCGTTACGGGCATCGTTTCCAGCGGCTACCAGGAGATGGACCGCCTCTGGGTGTTCATCACCTACGAAGCGGGGGACCGGATCCTCTCCCCGGAGACCTCCCGCACCGTTCTGGGAATCAAGGCGCAGGATCCCTACGGCGACCTCCGGGATCTCATCAACCGCATCGGCGCCGTTTCCGAGGGGCCCAACTGGCGGGCCTACACCTGGGAGGCCCTGAACCGTTCCGACCTGAACAGCTACCAGACCACCCGCTCCATGCTTATGGTCATCATGGCCATGCTGGTCCTGGTGGCGGTTATCAACGTCTCCTCCTCCCTCATCATGCTTATCGTGGAGAACCGCCAGTCCATAGGCATCCTCAAGTGTCTGGGCACCTCTCCGGCGGGTATCCGGCGCATCTACCGGCTCACGGGGCTCTTTGTGGGCATCGGGGGCGCCCTGATAGGCTGCGGGACCGGGGTCCTCATCTCCCGCTACGTGAACGGCCTCGTCGCCTTCGTCAACGGGACCGGCCGCCTGGTGCAGCGGCTCCTCGCGCCCCTCACCGGGGGGGCGGCCCGGGAATTCTCCCTCATGAACGCGGCCCACTACCTGCAGGAGATCCCCGTGGATATCCAGTGGGACCGGGTCGTCGCCGTGGGCCTCGGGGCGGCCCTTCTCTCCTGGATCACCTCCGCCGTTCCCGCCGCGCGGGCCGGACGCATACGCCCCCTGGACGTGATCCGCAAATTTTAGAAATCCCATTTTTTCATAAAAATAAAAAAGAGTTATTGATGAAACGGCCTTATGACACTACAATTAAGAGCAGCGACAGTTAGGAACCGCAACAGGAGGATTCCATGGGTGAATTGGAAACAAGACTGCAAATGGTAACTTTTCAGTTAGGGAAGGAGAGTTACGGCATCGATATCATGGATGTGAAGGAAATTTACGGTCTGGAGGATGTCCGTCCCATACCCAATGCCCCCGGTTACGTGGAGGGAATCTTCAATCTGCGGGGGAACATCATCCCCATTATCAACCTCCACAAGAGGTTCCATATCAAAAGGGCCCAGCTGTCGGAGGAGGAGAAACTGCTCTCCGGTTTCATCATCCTGAATCTGCAGGGGACCCATGTGGGCATCATCATCGACAAGGTCCTGCGGGTCATGACCATCGAACCGGACTCCATACAGCCCCCTCCCCAGATGGTTTCCGGCATCGGAACGGAGTACATCACCGGGGTGGTCCAGCAGAAGGATGACGGCAGCTACCTGATCCTTCTGGATATCAACCGCCTTTTCAACCCGGAAGAACTGCGGCAGATCTCCTCTCTCACCTGATTAGATGTCCATACCCCTCTTCAAGCCGACTATCAAAAGAAAGGACATGGACTCAGTACTGACCTGTCTCGTGTCCGATCAGATCGGCCCCTCCTCCCTGGCGGAGGACCTGATCCAGCATATTTCCCATGACCTGGGGACTTCGGGGGGATGCGCCCTCCGGGAATTCTCCCGAGCCCTCTCCCTGCTTCTTGACGGGATGGGCCTCGTCCGGGGGGACCGGGTCATCCTCTCCCCCCTCTCTCCCCAGGTGTATCTCCGGACCTTTGAGGAAAAGGGCATTGTCCCCCTTTACGCCGACGTGGACGAAGCGTCAGGGACAATCGATCCGGAAAAAATCGCCCCCCTCATGGCCTACCATCCCAAGGCCCTTTTCGTCGTCCATCCCCTGGGGTTCATCCAGCCCATAGAGGCTCTGGAACAGTACGGCCTCCCCCTGGTGGAGGATATCAGCCAGTCCCTGGGGGCCACCCTGGGGGACCGGAAGACGGGAACCTGGGGGCGGTACGTTCTCCTGGGCATGGAATTCCACCATATCATCACCTCCGGCGGGGGAACCCTGCTTCTGGCCCGGTCCGGGGAGGACGGTGCCGCCCTGGCCGAAAAGAGCAGCCTCCTTTCGGGAGAATCCTTCCTGCCAGACATGAACGGCTCCCTCGGACTTGTGCAGTGGGTCCAGCTGGAGGGATTCCTGGAAAAGCGCCGCCAGCTGGCGGAACTGTTCGAACGGTCCTCCGCCCGGGGGCGCCACTCCTCCTTCCGCCCCGCGGAGGGGGAGAATCCCGTCTGGTACGGCTATCCCCTCTACCTGAGGGACAGCATGAAGGAGATCCGCCAGTACGCCCTGAAGAAGGGCATCGAGACGGCCATGGCCTTCGGTGGCTGCTGCATCGATTTCATGGAGGACCGGAACCAGTGCCCCGCCGCCTCCCGCCTGGCCATGGGAACCCTCCTTTTCCCCCTCTATCCCATGATGGGGCAGAAGAACGGGGAGCTCATCAGCAGGGTCTTGACCACATTGCCTTGAGAGGGCTAATCTGTCCCTGAATGGCCCAGCCTCCCGATTCTGCTAAAAGAGTATTAATCGTCTACAAAAGCCATGACGCCCGGGCGGACAGACTGGCCCGGGATATCTCCGCCTATCTGGCCGACAGGGGGGCGGAGGGGAAACTGCTCTGCTACGGGGACGTGGAATTCAACAGGACCGGTCACTGGGACCTGGCCATTTCCGTGGGGGGGGACGGCACCTTTCTCTTCACCGCCCGCCTGCTTCTGGATTTAAACGTACCCATCCTGCCCATCCATATGGGCACCTTCGGATACATTACGGAAATCTCCGGGGATGAGTGGCTCTCCGCCCTGCCCAGCTGCCTGGAGGGGGATTTTAACCTGAGTCGCCGGTCGGTCCTCCAGGCGGTGCACTACCGGGGGGAGAAAGAGGTCGCCCGGCACATCGCCATAAACGACGCGGTGGTCTCCTGCGGCACCATCTCCCGCATGATCCGGCTCACCCTGGAGGTGGACGGGCGCATGCTGGCCGATTTCCGGGGGGACGGGCTCATCCTGGCCACCCCCACCGGCTCCACGGCCTACTCCATGGCGGCGGGAGGTCCCATAGTCCATCCGGAGATGGAGGCTCTTATTCTCACCCCCATCTGCCCCTTTTCGCTGAATTTCCGGCCCATCGTTCTGGACCGGAATGAAAATATATCCGTAAAAATCGGGGAAAACCGCCAGAAAAGCCTGCTCCTGACCATAGACGGCCAGGTCGTGACTCCCCTGGAATCGGGGGACCGGATCGTCTGCGAGCCCACGGACCTTTCCGTGCCGGTCATCACATCCCGGCGCCGTTCCTTTCTGGATGTGGTCCAGTCTAAACTGGGTTGGGCGGGAGGTCCCGATGCTTGAAGAATTAGTGATTGAGAACGTGGCTCTCATAGAGCGGGTGGAAATACGTTTCGGGCGGGGACTCAACGTGCTTACCGGTGAGACCGGCGCGGGAAAGTCCATTCTTGTGGGCTCCCTCTCCCTGCTTCTGGGGGCCCAGGCCGACAAGAATCTCATCAGGGAGGGGGAGGAGGAAGCCCGGGTCAGCGGGGTGCTGCCCGTAAGGGACATCCCCGAACTCAAGGAGTGGTACGAGCGGTACGCCATCGAGCCGGAGGAGGATACCCTTCTGATCCGGCGGACCATCCGCCGCTCCGGCCGGGGCACCATCTACGTCCAATCCCAGCCGGTGAACCTTGCCGCCCTGCAGGAGCTGGGGGCCATGCTCTTTGACATGCACAGCCAGCATGAGCACCAGTCCCTCTTCGTGCTGGAGAACCACCGCAAGCTTCTCGACCGCTACGGCGGTCTGGAGAAGGAGACCGCCGCCCTGCACAGCCGTTTTCAGGAGCTGGCCCTCCTTCGGGAGAAACTGGAAAGTCTGGAGGCGAACCGGGACAACCTGGAGCGGGAGGCGGAGCTGGCCCGATACGCCGCCGAGGAGATTGGGAAGGCGGATCTGAAGGAGGGGGAAGAGGAGGAGCTGAACGGCAGAATCGAAATCCTTTCCCGCCAGGAGGATCTTATGCGCAGCTGGGAGGTCCTGACCCATCTCATGTCCGGTTCCTCCGGCATCATCGGATCCCTGGAAGAGGCCAAGAGCCCCGTGGAATCCCTGCTGCCCCTGCTGGGCGGGGAGGGGGATTCGGTCTGGGGCCGGTTCGAGAGCGCCTCCCTGGAACTGGAGGATATCTTCCATACCCTGCGCCGGGCCATGGACCGGGTGGACTTCTCCCAGGAGGAGCAGGAGCAGGCCGACGAAAGACTCCTGGTCATCCATCAGCTCAAGAAAAAATACGGCCACTCCATCGCCGAGATCAACGCTTATGCCGCCCAGTGCCGGGAGAAGCTTGAGTTCATGGAGTCCGGGGACGAGGGCAAGGAAGCCCTGGTGAAGAAGAAGGGGGAGCTGGAAAGGGACCTCTCCCGCATGGCCCGGGAACTTTCGGAGAAGAGAAAGGCCACCGCCGTGCTGCTTCAGGAAAAGATCGAATCGAACCTGAAGGAACTGGGCATGGAAGCGGCCCGCTTCGTCATAGACCTGAACAGGAAAAGAACCAGCGGAGGGGTGGCCCTGTGCGGCCCCTACGGCATGGATTCCATAGAATTCCTTCTCTCCGCCAACCGGGGGGAGCCCCTCAAGCCCCTCAAGGATGTGGCCTCGGGGGGTGAAATCAGCCGGGTCATGCTGGCCCTCAAGTCGGTTTTCGCCGCCCAGGATATCATCGAGACCCTGGTTTTTGACGAGATTGATACGGGAATCGGCGGGGAAGTCGCCCTCTCCATCGGACGCCATTTCCGTAAATTGGCCCGGGATAAGCAAATTTTCACTATAACCCATCTTGCGTCCATTGCATCTTTTGCCGATAATCATATCAGGATTGAGAAAAAAGTCGCCGGAGAGCGGACGGTAACCACCGTTTCCTCGGTCACCGGCGGGGAGAGGAAAGAGGAAGTGGCGAGAATGCTGGCAGGGGACAGTCGCAGAGAGGCATCCCTGACCCATGCGGAGGAGCTGCTCCGCCAGAATTCTCCGGGAGGAGTTTTTTAGTCGTGGCCAGGGTTAACGAAAGGGCGAAACAGAAATACTTTGAGCGGATCAAAGAATACCGGAGAGTGACTCAGCGTCTCCTGGAGAACGAGAATAAAGTCCTGGTCCAGATCAGGAGCGATGATCAGGGAGCCTCCTACAAGAAAATCCGCCTCGCCAACGAGAATCTGGACATCGTCTCCTACTTCATCATCATAAATCGACTCTCCCAGACACTCCTGGGCGTGAAGAATGAGAACGCCCTCAACGATGCCCGGAAGGCCTGTTACAAGGCCCTGATCTATCTGGAAGAGGTCTTCACCTCCTATATTGACGTCCCCTACAGCGATTACGAGGAGAAGCTCCAGGAAGTGACCGCCTTCCCCGAGAAGGACCGGTTCAACCTCATACGCAAGCTCGGCTTCGCCATCAGCTCCATAGAGGAAGGATTCGGCAACAATTCCAAGTGGAAATGGTCCTTCGTGGAACTGGAGGGCCGCCTTGCCACCATCTCCAAGAACTGCCTGGACATGAAGAACTTCGTGGCCGGGCTCGATCCCCGGGTGGATGGGTACAAGGAGAGGATCTTCCATATGGACATGACCACCGCCCTTCTCCAGAAATCGGCGGAGGAGTACCGGAAGAAGTACGAGCTCTCCACGAGAAGGCTTGACGACTATAAGAAAGCCCTGGACTATCTGGGTTCCCTGAGGCGGATCTACTCCCTCATCAACAAGCCCATGGAGGCGGAGGCCACGAAAAAGAAGCGTGACGTGTGGCTGGTGAAGCTGAACCAGGATATGAAAAGGGAAGAGCAGGATGCCAAGGCGGCTCGGCTCGGCATCAAAAAAGCCTGACCTATTCGAATTTATCCTTTAAGTCGTGGAGGTCGCTGTGGGGAAAGAGCTCTCCCATGGTGGTGACCACGTAGTTCTCCCTGCTGTTGCCGAAAATGATTTGAAAATCGGCGGATACGAATTCGGAAAGGACCTGTCGGCAGGCGCCGCAGGGGCTCGTGGGACTGTCCCCGTCGGGGGCGAAGACCGCAATGGCCTTGAACCGGGTGATTCCCCTGGTCAGAGCGGTGAAGAGGGCCGTTCTCTCCGCGCAGTTGGTCAGCCCGAAGGAGCGGTTTTCCACATTGACCCCGGTGATCACCTCTCCCGATTCGGCAAGAAGGGCGGCTCCCACCCGGAAACGGGAATAGGGGGCGTAGGAACGGGGACAGGCTTTCTCCGCTTCCTTCAGTAAATCCTCAAGTTCCATAGGCGACCTCCCTGAAAAAATGATTTGACCACATTCATCTGTTCGTATAGGATACACCTTAGAAAGGGGTTGGTAAAGTTTTTATGAGTAAAAACGGTTATCTCTTGCCGGTGCTGTCCGTATTTTTCGTTCTCTACTTTTTTCTTTTTCCCTATCCGGTCCGGGAGGAGTATGTCCTCGTGCCGGAAAGGAAAATCTCCCTGGAGAATGTAACCGGCGACCTGGCCGGCCTGAGCGGGAGCATCCGCTCTTTCCGGGGGGAGAACCGCATGGGTTACTACGACGGGGAGGGACATGCGGTCATCCTGGACGGCACGGGGCGGTCCTGCATTTCGGACCGCTTCTTCCTCCAGGAACGGGAGGGTGAATTGGTTGCCCACTCCCGGTCCGGTCAGGACACCTTTGTCCTGGACACGGCACTCACCCCTCTCCTGTTCGGGGACCATCTCTTTCTGACCGATATCTTCCAGGGCTACATCAGCGAGACCGATATACAGGGGAGGACACTCTGGGATTACGATCTGCCCTCTCTTATCACCTGTATGGATTACCGGGACGGGCTGACCGCGGTGGGGCTGCTGAACGGGGAGATCCGTCTCTTCGACGAAAGGGGGGAGGCTCTCTTCACCTGGAGTCCCGGGGGCAGTCGGATCAGCGCCATCTACGGCATCGCCCTTTCCCCCGGGGGAGAGAGCATCGCCCTGGTGTCCGGTCTGGATCCCCAGCGTTTCATTCTTCTGGAAAGGAAGGAGAACGGCTACCGTCCCGTCTTCCATGAGAATCTCGCCGACAGTTCCCGCCAGCCCCTGACCCTCTCCTTTGACGATTCCCGCAACATCCTTATCCGGGGTAAAGGGGAGGGGCTTTTTTACAGGCCCAACACACCCTCTCTCATGTCCTTTCCCCTGGAGGGGGAGTTCGTGGAGGGGGTCACCTCCCCCGACGACGGCACGATCCTCTTCGCCTCCGAAGAAAACCAGCGGGCCCTCCTTGCCCTCTATACGAGAAGGGGCGATCTGATCCTTACGAACCGTTACGGGGACAGGATCTTTGATATGGATATGCGGGACGGGAAAATACTTCTTGCCGGCTCGGACCGGGCTTATATCCTGGGAAGGGGGTTCTACTGATGAGCGGCCGATCCCTGTTTTTTCTTCTCATCGGTTTTTCCGCCTCCCTCGCCGCTCTCCAATGGCCCGTGGAGGAACCGGAGCTGCTCTACGGCTTCGGTTCTCCCTCCGGCGAAGGGGTGACCACCGACATGGGGCTCACCGGAAAGGACAACACGGTCAGGCCATTTCAGGAGGGGGAGATCATTTTCCTCACCCGGGGTGGCAGCGGCACGTCGATGACCGGAAAGGGCGTGGTCGTCCTGGAACATGAGAACGGCTTCCGCTCCTGTTACGGAAGGATCGATCCGGTCATGGATCTGGAGAACCGTTCCTACCTCCACGAGGGGGACTCCCTGGGGACGGCCCCGGGGGGGGTGGCCTTTTCGGTCCGGGACAGCAAGATGAACCGCTGGGTCAATCCCTTCCTCATGTTTTCCGTCCGGGACGATAGCATCAAGCCCGAGGTGGAGGAGGTTCTCCTGGAACAGAATGGCAGGACCTTTCCCCTCTCCGCCGAATCCTCCCTCCCCGCGGGAAACTACCGTCTCCTCCTCCGGGTTTCCGACAGAATGCATGCGGGAGGGGTGGCACTGCTTCCCTACACGATCAAGATC